>CAUJFJ010000120.1 GCA_963169675.1 Bacteroidota bacterium | reverse complement strand
AGCATTAAACGGCAGTGATTTGCAATTGTATTGCCTTATTCTGCTAATTGCTGCTTTTGGCTTCAAAATTTCAGCGGTTCCATTTCATTTCTGGACAGCGGATGTCTATGAAGGCGCACCGGTTCCTGTTACATCTTACCTATCGGTAATTTCAAAAGGCTCTATACTGTTTGTGATGACAACGGTATTGTATAACGTATTCGCCGGCATGGGTGTTGAATGGTATTTAATTATTTGCGTGTTGGCCGTTGCTACCATGATCACCGGAAATATTTTCGCCGTTCGCCAACAAAATCTGAAACGTCTGCTGGCATTTTCATCTATTGCACAGGTAGGTTTTATTTTGGTGGGGATGTCGGGACAAAATACAGAAGGAGTTGTATCAGTAACCTATTTTATTGTCATTTACATCTTCTCTAATCTGGCAGCCTTGGGTGTTGTTTCGGTAGTAAGTGCTTTAACAGGAAAAGAAACTATATCTGATTATAAAGGATTTTACAAAACCAATCCTATGCTTAGTTGGATTCTGGCCATTGCACTTTTTTCATTAGCAGGAATCCCTCCCACATCCGGTTTCTTTGGTAAATTCTTCCTGTTACTTGCAGGTGCAGGAAATGGCAATTACACTCTCGTTATAATAGCGGCTTTAAATATGATAGTTTCCCTTTATTACTATCTGAAAATCGTAAAAGCCGTATTTATGGATGCTAATGAGGAACCGATTCCAACTATAAATTTAGCCTTCCTTCCTAAAGCTGGATTGCTGATTTGTTTAATTGGAATTATTGTTACAGGACTTGCAAGCGGATCATACAATTACATTCAGGAATTATTTGCATCATTATAAAATGGCTATCAACAAGAATCATTTATTTGAAGAACTGAATGGGATCAAATGTGCCATTGTAGAAGCCGGTACAACCATGGAAAGAGTTGAGTTCCTTAAACCTCTTTTAGAAGGCAATGGATACACGGTAGTCATTGCTGAAAGTGCACCTCCAAAAGTTGCGCCTCCGGTTGTTAAGGAAGGTGAAGAGCCACCGCCGCCACCACCACCTGCTGCGGTGAAATATACTATTGGTGTAACAGATGTGAGCTTTAATCCTACCAATGCTATTTTTGGTCGCCTTTTACGCACCCGATCAGGACATGTGGTAACTTTAGCTTATTGGTACCAGCGCGATTCGCAATCAAAGGATGAAGTTCCTTATTTCAATCAACCGAGATAAAATTTTATTACGGTTTTAAAATTGGCAACATAGATTTTGCCATTTCAATTCCAACCTTTTTTGCACCTGAAGGTGTAGTATGTGCATAATCGTAAAAATCAGAATCTGTCCATATTGTTTTCGGAGTAAATTCAACAAAAGGATAATGCCCTTCCTCACAAACCTGTTTAATCATATCATTCATGATGGTGAGCATGTGGAAATAATCGACACCATTTAATTTTACATCACCATAATTTTCTGTTTCAGTAGTCCCTTCAATGGTACCATTTTCAAGTATCCGGTATTTACGACATGGTTGTGAAATAAAAACCGGAACAGCCCCCATTTTTTTTGCCAGTAAGGCTAATTGCTCAATTCTGGCCTTGTATCCGGTTAACCTCTCGCCTAAAACACTCCGGTATCGGGTTGAATCGAGGAGTGGTTTAGTTGTATAAGTAAGTTCACTGAAATCTATTTTAGAATGGCTTACTCTCACCACCCGACTGTTCAGTGCTCCTTTAATTTTCCGAACGGTATTGTAAATAACACTCTTGTTTTTTATTTCAGATTTGAACCCGGCATTCTCAATATCTGTTATCTCAGCCCACTTTTCCGCATCAATGTAAAAATCATTAATACCTATATAAAACATTACATACTTTGGTTTCAATTCAGGAATGAGCGGAAACCAAATTTCGAAATTTTTCAAATGACCAAACGTTGATTGCCCATCTATTCCGGCATTTGCAATGGTCATGTCCAAACCTGTGTTTAAAAGTTCTTGATACATTGCATCCTGCCATGTTAGTCCATCACTCAAATATCGCTGATCGGTAGTACTGCCACCCACTGTTAAAATTTCAGCAAATTCAGGAGCAGTCTTTCCTGACATCCTTAAACCATATTTATCTCGGGTATAAGTGACATTCCCACCCTCAGGATAAATTTTACTTACATCGAAATGATATGTTTTGGAATAAACAATATTATAATTTTCAAGAACATTTCTTTCAAATAACCAGCCACCAAAAAACAGTTCCACAATTGCGAGTAATGCAACTAAGATTAACAAATTGATGCCAATAATTTTTGCGTACCTCATAATGCCGGAATGGTGAACGTTTGAAATCTATATCAATATTTAAATCCAAATATAACTGAAAAAATTGATTTAACTTCTATAAGCTATCAACCTTGTGAGTCAATATCTAATTGCAAATGAATAGCTTAGAACGCACTTAATTAAAAACCACAGCTAAATTCCAACTCATTGAAAATGAGTCACAAAAGTGCATTGGTGATAGCCACATCTGTAATTGAAATTGCCTAATTTTACATCCTACTTTTATGGCAAAGACAATAAACGAGGGACAACTGGAAGAAATTGAGGTTTTTGGTGCCAGAGTGCACAACCTGAGAAACATAGATTTGACCTTCCCAAGAGAAAAGCTGGTTGTAATAACCGGATTAAGTGGAAGCGGAAAATCATCATTGGCATTCGATACCATTTATGCAGAAGGGCAACGCAGGTACATGGAAACTTTTTCCGCCTATGCCCGAAATTTTCTGGGTAATATGGAACGTCCGGATGTGGATAAAATCACAGGATTGAGTCCGGTAATTTCTATTGAACAAAAGACTACCAATACCAATCCCCGCTCTACCGTCGGAACGATTACAGAAATTTATGATTTCATGCGATTGTTATTTGCCCGGGCCGGTGAAGCATTTTCCTATGTTACCGGAGAAAAAATGATTCGCTTATCGGATGATCAGATTATTCAGCTGATACTCGAGAAATTCGAAAAGCGAAAAATTATATTACTTGCTCCCGTAGTAAAAGGAAGAAAAGGTCACTATCGCGAATTGTTTGAAACCATCCAGCAAATGGGTTTTCTGAAAGTTCGTGTTGATGAAAATATTGTAGACATTAAAAAGGGTTTGCAGGCTGATCGTTACAAAACACATGATATCGAAATTGTAGTTGATCGAATTGCAGTTACTGAAGATCAGAAAATTCGCATTACCGAATCGGTACGAACTGCTCTGAAGCATGGTAAAGGATCGCTGATGGTTCTGAGTGAAGATGATGGGGTAGTTAGGCATTTCTCACAGCATCTGATGTGTCCCACTTCCGGAATTTCATACGATGAACCTGCGCCAAATACATTTTCTTTCAATTCACCGTATGGTGCATGCAGCAAATGCAATGGCCTTGGTACTATTGCAGAAATTGATTTGGATTCAGTTATTCCTGACAAAAAACAAACTATTAAAGGTGGAGGTATTGCTCCATTGGGACCACAAAAAGATACCTGGATTTTCTCTCAGCTTCAAGCAATTGGTCGCCGTTATGGCTTTACATTAAACACACAGATTGGTGAAATTCCAGATGAAGCCATTAACGTAATTTTATATGGTTCTGATGAAGTGTTTCAGGTGAATCGCGATTTCAATAAAGGGGAATCAGGAAATTACTCGCTGGCTTTCGAAGGAATTGTAAATTTTATTGCAGGCCAGCTGACAGAAAATTCATCTCCGGCATTAAAAAAGTGGGCACAAAATTTCATGCAGGCTGTTACCTGTCCCGTTTGTAAAGGTACCCGTCTCAAAAAAGAATCGCTCTATTTTAAAATAGATCAGAAAAATATTTCGCAACTGGCGAACATGGACATTATGCAATTGCATGATTGGTTCGATGGTCTGGAAAAAA
The DNA here is from genome assembly GCA_963169675.1 of Bacteroidota bacterium. GTDB lineage: Bacteria > Bacteroidota > Bacteroidia > AKYH767-A > OLB10 > JADKJB01. The sequence goes on along the minus strand of CAUJFJ010000120.1, from coordinate 229 downwards.
GATTGACTGTCCGCCAGAAAAAAATTGGGGCTGAAGTACTGAAAGAAATCAGAAAGAGAATTCAGTTTTTATTAGATGTAGGTCTCGATTATCTCACCATGGATCGTACATCCCGAAGCTTATCGGGTGGCGAATCACAACGAATCAGGCTCGCTACACAAATTGGTTCTCAGCTGGTGGGAGTACTTTATATTTTGGATGAGCCCAGCATTGGTTTGCATCAACGCGA
>CAUJFJ010000119.1 GCA_963169675.1 Bacteroidota bacterium | reverse complement strand
TAAAAAAGCCCCGAAATTCGGGGCTTTTTTATTTTATCGATTTTGTGTTTTTTGATTCCTTAAAGAAGATCAAAAATATTTTTTACTCCTGCTATTCTTTCCGTCTGAAATCCTTCTCCATACTCCACTCCAATTATCCTTCCAAGCTCAGCTGCACGACCAGTAAGATTATCGAAAAACTGTTTGGTTGCAATTGCTGTTACAGGTTCTTTCGAGTTTGGATCATAAAATTGGGAAGCATAAGCTTTTAATGCAAGAATCCGTTGGTCCATACTTTCTGAAATATCAACGATAAAATCAGGTTTAAAATATCGGTCCTGTATGTAATGGTAAACCACTTTAGGGCGCCATGCTTTTTGAAGTTCATCATTTAGAAAGGTCTCCACCTTTACGAGTCCCGCTAAAAAGCAGGCATCAGAAACCAGTTTCGAGCCACGACCGTGATCCGGGTGGCGGTCATCAAAAGCGTTGGCAAAAACAACCTCAGGCCGATATTTACGGATCATCTTTACAACTTCCAGTTTATTTGCCTGAGAAAGCTCGAAAAAACCATCAGCCATATTTAAGTTTTCCCTAACTGAAAGCCCCATAATAGTTGCAGCATTTGCAGCTTCCATATCTCTGATAGCTGCAGTACCACGGGTCCCGAGTTCGCCTCTGGTCAAATCAACAATACCAGCCTTTTTGCCTTTCTTAATCTCGTTAATAATTGTACCTGAGCAACTTAGCTCAACATCGTCGGGGTGCGCACCAAATGCAAGAATATCAAGTTTCATCTGAAAGTATTTGTGTACAAAGTTCAGTAACTTTTTAAAACAAACTACCTTTGCACCGTATTTATTAGAATAGCTCATGTTCAATGAACTTTGGTTTCTTATTCAAAAGGAATTTCGGTTAGAATGGCGTCAAAAAACCATGCTGACCGGAATGCTTATTTACGTGATAAGTACCGTTTTCATTTGCTACATGACCTTCAAAAGAATAATCGACGTTCCAACCTGGAATGCTTTATTTTGGATCATTATGGTTTTTGCTGCCATAAATGCTGTTGCCCGAAGCTTCATGCAAGAATCGAGAGGAATTCAGTTGTATTACTACACTATGGTTCACCCTGCAGCTGTGATACTTTCAAAAATCATATACAACGCTGCCCTGTTGATTTCAGTAGCCCTCATTCACCTCCTGTTTTATTCTCTGTTCCTTGGAAATGAAATTCAGGATATGACAATGTTTCTTATCGGGTTATTGCTGGGCAGTACCGGTTTGGCTGCAACCCTGACATTGGTTTCTGCCATTGCTTCCAGAGCCTCTAATAGTCCTTCCTTAATGGCGATTCTTAGCTTCCCTATACTTATACCATTGCTAATGACAATTATCCGGTTCTCCAGAAATGCTATTGATGGAATCGATTGGGTGATGAATGCAAGCTATGTGTATGTTTTATTGGCACTGATTGGAATGGTTGTCACACTCAGTTATTTATTATTTCCCTACCTTTGGAAAGACTAAAAAAAGTGCGCATCAAGTAATTTAAAATCCTGTTATTCAATATATTAATGAAAAACATTTGGTGGAAAGCGGTTTGCATTATACTGTTAATGTATACTGTTACGATGGGCTTTCTGGGTGATGTGCCCGCAATGGCCATTCTCAATGAGAGTATCAGGAATTTATATTTTCATGTAACTATGTGGTTTGCCATGATGATCCTGTTGATGGTAAACCTCTACAACAGCATCAAATATTTGGGAGATCCGGTTTTGAGAACCGATGAAATTGCCGAAGAAAGTTCAAGAATGGCCATGGTATTGGGGATACTCGGACTTCTCACGGGAATGGTTTGGGCAAAATATACCTGGGGTGCCTGGTGGGTTAACGATGTTCAATTGAATGGCGCAGCAGGAACCATGCTTGTTTATGCAGCATACTTTATTCTCAGGAATTCCATTGAGGATGAACAAAAAAGAGGTCGCATTGCAGCAGTTTACAGTATTTTCGCTTTCGCTATGATGATCGTTTTCATCATTATCCTGCCCAGAATGGGCGATTCACTTCATCCCGGCAAGGGAGGGAATCCTGGATTCAGCAGTTACGACCTGGATCATCGGTTGAGATTGGTATTTTACCCGGCAGTTATTGGCTGGACCTTATTAGGTGTTTGGATTATGAACATCCGCTTACGAATCAGAACTATTAATAAATCACTTGAATCCTGAAATATGCAAACTAAAAAACTATTTTCTCTTTTACTTGTAATGATTCTTAGCACGCTGCCCGGGTTTGCACAGGATCAGATTGAAATGGCAGACTTAATGCGTTCTAACGGAAAAATATATGTCGTTGTAGCTGTTGCTGCCACGGTAATGCTGGGACTAATAATTTATCTGATTTCCATTGATCGTAAAGTTTCATCCATTGAGAAAAAATTGAAAAAATAAATTCAAATGAAAAGAATTCACATTATTGGAATCGTAATTATAGCAGTTGCACTTGCTGCAATTGTTAGTACTATTTCCAATTCCAGCACTTATGCTCCATTTTCAACTGCTATGGAGCATGAAGGAAAAACCTACCATGTTGTTGGGCAATTAAACCGTGATAAAGATTTTATTTACAACCCGGAACAAAACGCCAATTTATTTGGCTTCTATCTGGTAGATGTGGAAGGCAAAGAAATGAAAGTACTTTACAATGGAACCAAGCCACAGGATTTTGAGAAGTCGGAACAAGTAGTAATTATTGGTAAAGTTTCCGGCGATGAATTTCATGCAGCAAATATCCTGATGAAATGTCCTTCAAAGTACAATGGTAACGAACAACAACAACAAAATATGATCCCGGCCGGGACATAAAACTTAAATACTGCGCTCTTAAAAGAATGGATATTCAATATATTGGTGAAGCACTTGGATTTGGTAAATTTGGAAACCTACTTATAGCACTCTCTTTTTCCGGTGCAATTTTAGCAGCAATATCTTACTTTTTCAGTTTCAAAAGACCTTCCGAAAACAAAGCCTGGCAAAAGCTGGCAAGAAGTGCCTTCTTTATTCATTCCATTTCTGTAATAGGAATTTTCGCCTTACTCTATTATCTGATATTTAATCACCGTTTCGAATACTACTACGTTTGGCAACACTCCTCCACTAATTTGCCATGGGAATACATCTTTGCAAGTTTCTGGGAAGGTCAGGAAGGAAGTTTTCTGTTATGGACTTTCTGGCATATTGTTCTTGCATGGTTCATAATTAAAAGAGGTGGAAATTGGGAAGCACCTGTAATGGTAACAGTAAGTCTGGTGCAGGCATTTTTAATGTCGATGGTACTTGGAGTAACTATTCTGGGATACAAGCTTGGAACGAATCCATTTGTATTATTGCGCGAGCATCCTGACATGGCGAATTTGCCATTCATAAAAATGGCTGACTATCTTTCGAGGATTGATGATGGTCGTGGCTTAAATCCATTGCTTCAAAATTACTGGATGGTAATTCACCCACCGGTATTGTTCCTTGGATTTGCTGCTACATTAATTCCCTTTGCTTTTGCTATGGCAGGGATGATGACCAAGCGATTAAAAGAATGGACTACCCCTGCTTTAAGCTGGTCATTTTTTGGTGTTATGACTCTTGGAACTGGCATATTGATGGGTGCTGCCTGGGCTTATGAAGCATTAAGTTTTGGAGGTTTCTGGGCATGGGATCCGGTTGAAAACGCATCGTTGGTACCATGGCTTACTCTTGTAGGTGCTGCACATGTGATGCTCATTCACAAAAAAAACGGAAGCACTTTAATGAGCAGTTTACTTTTAGTAATTGCCACATTCATTTTAATTTTATATTCAACATTCCTGACAAGAAGTGGTATTTTGGGAGATACTTCAGTGCATGCATTTACCGATTTGGGAATGACCGGTCAGCTCCTTGTTTACATGCTCTTCTTTGCAGTTCAGGCAGGATATCTGATTTTCATCAACAGAAAAGAATTTCCTAAAGGACAAGCTGAAGATCCAATTTACAGTCGTGAATTCTGGATGTTTATAGGCATGCTGGTACTGGTAATTTCTGGCTTACAAATTACTTTCACCACTTCAATTCCTGTTATCAACAAAGTATTTGGAACCAACATGGCTCCTCCAGCTGATGTAATCGCTCATTATAATTCATGGCAGATTCCATTTGCGATAATTATAGCTCTATTGATTGGTGTTGGTCAATACTTCAAGTACAAAAAAACAGCACCGGCCGACTTCTGGAAAAAAGTAAGTATGCCATTGATTGCTGCTGTTGTAATTTCTGCAGTGGCCATTTATTTTATCAAATTCGAAAATGTGCAATACATGCTTTTATTTTTCAGTTGCATGTTTGCGTTGCTGGCGAACCTCGATTATTCATTACGGGTACTGAAAGGAAATTTTGATTTCACCGGTGGCTCAGTTGCTCATATTGGAATTGCATTGATTTTGCTGGGTTCATTACTTTCAAATGGTAAGAGCCAGGTGATTTCTCAAAACCTGCTAAATATCGACCTAGGTAAAGATTTCCCGAACAATGAGAATATCATGCTTACCAAAGGTGATACTTTGCAAATGGGCGAATACCTGATCACTTACAAAGGCAAAGAAAAAATCGGAGTTAATGTTTTTTATGAAATTGAATATCTTAAACCCGATTACCACGGAAACAATCATGAATACGCATTTACGCTGAAGCCACGTGTTCAGCTAAATCCAAGAATGGGAAATGTATCGGAACCCGATACCAAGCATTTCCTTTCAAGAGATATTTACACTCACGTTACTTATGCCGATCTGGATGGACTTGAAAAGCCGGAAGGTGATGGTGAATATGCCGAAGCCAAACAACATAGCATGAGTGTCGGCGATACCATATCTACCAGCAATGCACTTGTTTATCTTAAAGGACTTTCACAGGATCTGGATCGGAATCAAATGGGATTGCAGCCAAATGATATTGCTGTCGGTGCAGTGGTAGAAGTAATTGATATCAACAAAAAGAAACACGAAGCATTGCCCTTGTTCATTATTAAAAACAATACGCTTTTCGCAAAAGATGTTTTTGTTGATGAGCTGGGATTAAAAATGGCATTCACGAAAATTGATCCTGATTCAGGAAAATTTGAACTGACCATTGCCGAAAAGAAAAACAATAAACGCGAATTTATTATTATGAAGGCTGTGATTTTCCCACAAATAAATGTGTTGTGGTCGGGTTGCATCCTTTTGATTCTGGGTTCTGTAATGGCAATCCGTAAAAGAATGCGGGATAATGCTCGCCGGAATATTGAAGAAAACTGATTGCAATGAAAATATACATCATAGGCACCGGAAAAGTGGCAACACTACTTGGTAAAATGCTTGTGAAGTGTGGACATCGGCCGCTTGGAGTTTTCGGGCGAGATCAAAAAACAACCAACGCTCTTGCCAAAGTACTGGGAAGCTATGGCTACAATGCTTTAAAAGAAATTCCAGCAAACGGTGATTTATATTTCATCGCTGTTAAAGACGATGCCATTGCATCGGTTGCAAAAAGTCTCAGACATGTAAAAGGTGCATTAATTCACACATCAGGCGCTACTCCCCTTGCAATTTTAGGTCGTAAAACAAAAGCAGGGGTATTTTATCCGGTTTCTACCATTCGCGAAAATTTTCCGAAATCATTAAAAAAAGTTCCACTTTGTCTGGAAGCCACCGATGAGGCAACCATGAAAAAGTTGGGAATTCTTGCTACCGCATTAAGTAACAAAATCTATTTACTCGATTCTTCTGAAAGAGCACGGTTGCATTTGGCAGCTGTTTTCACCAATAACTTCACCAACCATCTGTTGGGGATTGCCATGAATTTACTCGATAAGCATGAACTCCCACCTGAACTATTGGAATTTCTGGCTATTTCAACTGTCCGGAACGCTTTTGAAAACGGAGCCATTGAAAGCCAGACAGGGCCTGCAGTACGCCACGATACCAGAACCATTCAAAGGCATTTGAATGCTCTGAAATCTGATAAACAGGCCTATGAAATTTACAAATTGATAACCAATCAACTGCTTCGTGTTCATAAGAAGCCTAAAAATTAGTCGGTTTATTTCACGATTTTTCTTACCCTTGCATTCATGGAAAAGAACTTTAAAGAATTATTAAAGGACGTAAAAACATTTATTTTTGATGTAGATGGTGTTCTTACGAATGGAATGCTGCTGGTTATGCCGGATGGTGAATTCCTTCGAAGCATGAACATCAAAGACGGCTATGCCATGCAACTGGCAATTAAAAAAGGATATCATATGGCAATCATTTCCGGTGGACATTCTACCGGTGTTCCAGTTCGTTTAAAACGGCTCGGAATTGAAGATGTATACATGGGAGTTCCTGATAAAACTGTTGTATTTGAAGAACTACTTGCAAAGCGACAAATAGATCCGTCTAACATCCTTTATATGGGAGATGATTTACCCGACCTGCCACTGATAAAACGATGCGGAATTCCATGTTGCCCGGCAGATGCCGTTGCTGAAATTAAAGCTCATAGCTTATATGTTTCGCCTCAACAGGGGGGCAATGGCTGTGTGAGAGATGTTATTGAACAGGTAATGCGTTTACAGGGTACGTGGGAATGAAAATCATTTCAGAAATAAAATCTATTGCTAAATTGACCAGAGCCGGAAATCTGGTCATCATTGCGCTTTCACTTTTTTTAGTTCGATATCTGGTTGTCAAACCATTTCTTCTATTAGAAAATATCGAAAGTTCTGTAACTGACTTTCAGTATTCATTGCTAACACTGGCAATTGTTTTAATAGCGGCAGGTGGATACGTGATAAATGACATATTTGATGTCCAGATAGATGCTATCAATAAGCCCGGTAAAAATCTGGTTGGCACAAATTATTCAAAAAAGACAGCACGAATACTTTATGGTGCGTTGACAGTTGGCGGAATTCTAACTGCAGTATTTTTCGGAGAAGGAACAGGGGTCAAATATTCCATTCTCATAGTTGCTTTCAGTGCCGGGTTACTTTATTTTTATTCGTCCGGGTATAAAAAAATGTTTCTTGCAGGCAACCTTACTATTTCGTTTCTTACCGGATTAAATATATTCAGCAGTATTTTATTTGACAACAATTCCTTGCACAATGAATCGGTGCTAACCATTGTAACAGCCTTTACAGTCTTTGCATTTTTAATGACATTAGGAAGAGAAATAATTAAGGATTGTGAAGATTCACAAGGCGATGAAAATTTCGGAGCTTCAACCTTACCCGTAGTAGCAGGTCTCAAAACCGGTAGAATAACAGCGGCATTGGTTTTTTCAATTGTACTTGCAATACTTATCTGGATTCAGCTGTCTCTAAAACAATGGGAAGACCTGATCTCGTTTGGTTATGTTGTTATTTTCATTCAAATACCCCTACTCTATCTCATAATAACAAGTGCACTTTCAAAATCTGCGTCGACGGATCACAAAAGCAGTATCATTGCCAAAATAATTATGATTACCGGTTTAATGGCTATGGTCATCTTTAATATTTCATTCAATTAAATAATCAGTTCATGCATTTTCCAACTGACATCGTTCTGGCATCAGGGTCACCCAGGCGACAATCTATTTTGAATGAAATGGGTATTTCATTTGAAGTTATCTTGCATACCATTGATGAAGATTTTCCCTCCAGTTTAAAAGGAAGTGAAGTAGCCTTATATCTGGCAAACAAAAAGGCAATGGCTTATGACTCTGAAGTTGAATCCGGAAAAACAGTAATTACTGCTGATACAATTGTCTGCATAAACAACGAAATTCTCAACAAACCAGGAAACCATGGTGAAGCTTTCACCATGTTGAAATCTCTGTCAGGAAAAACACATGAAGTTATAACAGCAGTCTGTATCAGAAATAAAAAACAGACCAAATCTTTTGCAACGACTACCCGGGTTACTTTTAAAGAATTATCCAAAGAAGAAATCGATTATTACATCGAAACCTGCAAACCTTTCGATAAAGCAGGTGGCTATGGAATTCAGGAATGGATTGGAATGATTGGCATCTCAGCAATTGAAGGCTCCTATTACAATGTGGTTGGGTTCCCAGCACACGAAGTTTATCAGAATCTAATTCAAATGGCCGCGAATCCAGCTTCATGAAAAAAGCCTACTTCCAGATGCATCTGGCAATATTGCTTTGGGGATTTACAGGGATCCTTGGAAAAGCAATAGGCTTATCTGAAGGGATGATAGTGTGGTATCGGATGATCATCAGTGCGATAGGTTTGCTTCCGGTTTTACTAACATCCAAACCTGTACTTCCAACAGGAAAAGACCTTTTAAATATTTCAATAACCGGACTTATTGTTGCGCTCCATTGGGTTTTCTTTTATGCTTCCATTAAAGCATCCAATGTTTCAATAGCATTGAGTTGTTTTTCATCGGTCTCCTTATTCACTGCTATTCTGGAGCCATTGTCCCGTCGTCAGCGGCCAAAAATGGCTGAAATTCTACTGGGTATTATGGTTATGGTTGGATTATACATCATTTTTTCAGTCCAGCAATTATATTTCACCGGAATTCTGCTAGCCGTTATCAGCGCATTACTTGGGGCTACATTCACAATTTTGAACAAAACCCTCACCAGCCGTTTTGAACCTTCCGTAATTACATTTTACGAGCTCGTTTCAGGATTCCTTTTACTCACGGTATTACTTCCGGTTTATTTTCACTTCACCAATACAGGCTTTGAAATTCCTTCCGGCACTGACTTGATCTACCTGATATTGCTGGGGTTGGTATGTACCAGTTTTGCTTTCACACTTTCTCTAAAAGCACTTAAAAAATTGGATGCATTTACCCTGAATTTATCGGTAAACCTGGAGCCCTTGTATAGCATCGTTTTGGCAGTTATTTTCTTTAACGAAACCACTATTAAAAACAGTGGTTTTATATTAGGAACACTCATAATCCTTGGGTCAGTTGTGCTTCATTCATGGTACAAATGGCAAAAAACACGCAAGGAAGTAACTAAAACAGCGTTATAACGTACTTACTAACTTATTAAAAGTGAAGATATCACAGGATTTTCTTTCCTTTGAGGAGTATATGTCGAGACCTGATAAAAATTACAAATGGAGTTCAAGGACAGTCAGCTGCGGCTTGCTGTTCCAGATTATGGCAATATGCACATTGATTGCAATGCCATTATCGGGCATTTTTGCACAACGCTACAATCTCAGCATTTTCAATATTTCGAACGGGTTACCCGGTAACCAGATTAATGATATCATTCAGGATAAGGCTGGCAGATTGTGGATTGGAACCATGAATGGAGTAGCTATTTATGATGGACTAAATTTTACTGGATTCGACAAAAACAATCCGGTTACCAACAACCCTGTCAAAACTATTTTTCAGGATAGTAAAGGAAACATCTGGATTGGAATGATCCGTAAAGGGATTTGTAAATACAATGGTACTTCCTTTGAATTTTTCAATACTACCAATGGGTTATTGAGCGACAATGTAAATGCCATCACCGAGGATGAAAAAGGAAATATCTGGATTGGTACCGCCGAAGGACTGAACCGATATGATGGTAAAATATTTCACAGCTACACTACTTCCCGCGGGTTGATTAATGATAATATATTTTCACTTTTCCCTGATTCGAAAGGTAAATTATGGATCTCAACTATTGGTGGGTTGAGTAGATTTGATGGAAAAAATTTCGAGAACTTTACAACTGAAAACGGATTAACCAGCAATATCACCTATAGTGTTTCTGAGGACCAATCAGGAAAAATATGGATTGCTACTTATCTCGGTATCACCACTTACGATGGCACCCGGTTCTCTACTTTCACCCGAAGCAAAGACATATTAAACGAACGAATTGAAAAAATTATTGAAAATACAGAACGCAGAATCATTTATGCATCTTATGGTGGTGGAGTCGGATTCATTGAAAAAGACACTATAAACCTTATTACCGTTGACAAAGGTTTACCGAGCAACATTGTCAAAACAATTTTACAGGATCGTGAAGGAAACTACTGGTTCGGCACCTGGAATGGATTGGTAAAATATAAGGGTGACCGATTTATAAACTACACCTTAGAGGATGGCTTATCAAACAATAACATCCTTTCAATTTTCCCTGATAGTTCGGGAGGGATCTGGTTTGGTACTTTGACAGGAGGAGTAAATTATTCGAATGGAACTACCATTACAAACCTGGGACTTGAGGCCGGATTGAAAAGCACTACCATCTGGAGCATTTATATTAACCGTAAAAATGAGCATTGGTTTGGAACTACCAATGGACCTGCTCTACTTGACATGCGTACAAAAAGATTTACGCATCCTTATTCTTTCTTCAATAACATGATCATTTATTCGATTTTGGAAGACAAGAAAGGTGAAATGTATTTTGGTACTGACAAAGGAATTTATGTAAACGAAAAAGGAAAATCAACTTTCAGAAATATCGGAAGTGTAGATGGTCTTACCAATGATAAAGTAAGGGTTTTATTTCAGGATAATTCAGGGAAAATCTGGGTTGGTACCATGAAAGGAATTTATTACCTGGAAGATAACAAAGCAATTAACTTCAGTGAACAGTTTAACTTGCCAGGAGCACCGGTTACATCAATTATACAGGACAGTACCGGAAGAGTCTTGGTAAGCACCTACGATTTTGGTGTATTCATCATTGGAACATCCGTTAATAATAATGCTGTGAATGTTCTGAATAAAAATTCGGGCTTATTCAATGACCGCATCTTATGTAATTTCCTTGACCGTAATCAGAATTTATGGCTTGGTACACCAACAGGTCTTGATTGTATTGACTGGAAAAAATATCTGTCGAGTGGTCAGGTTGAACTCAACCACTATGACAAAAGCAATGGCTACTCAGGAGTAGAAACTAATGCAGCGACCAGTGATAAAAAAGGAAATGTGTGGTTTGCAACAGTAAATGGGGCGATAAAGCATAACATCAGATCGGGAACCTTAAAAAACTCGATTCCTCTGGTTCGCATCACCAACATTCAGTTATTTCTGGAAAATGTTGACTGGAAAAAGAAACAGATTGCCATCAATCAGCAAACTGGTTTACCTGAAGAACTGGTCCTGGCTTACAACAACAACCATCTTAGCTTTAGCTTTTCAGGAATATATTTAACTGCGCCGGAAGAAGTTCGTTACCAATTTCAATTGGAAGGTTTTGATGAAAATTGGTCGCCAGCCACTGCTCAAACAACTGCAAACTATTCAAATCTAAATCCGGGAACTTACAATTTCAAAATAAAGGCAACTGCTAATGGCAGAACATGGTCGAATCCGGTTACTTTTCAATTTGTGATTAAACCACCATATTGGAAAACGCCATTCTTTTATTTTTTGTATGTAATAACAGCAGCCGGGAGTATCTTTTTGTTTCTAAAGCTACGAACCAGAGCATTGCAGCGGACTCAAAATATGTTGCGCCAAAAAGTAGAGCAACGCACCAATGAGTTGAATCAAAAAAATCTCGAACTTGAAAAACTTTCAATCGTTGCTTCAGAAACTGATAATGCCGTATTGATTTTCAATCACCATAAAGAAATAGAATGGGCAAATGCCGGATTCACCAAGCTGACAGGATTTACGCTGGGTGAAATCATGAAATCGAAAGGATACTCCATCAGGGATTTTACCAACAGTTCCGAGGTGCATGAGCTGATTGAAAATGCCATTGCCGAAAGAAAATCGATTGTATTTGAGTCTCAGATTCCATGTAAGGATGGCAGTATGATTTGGGCTTCCAACACATTGACACCAACGTTCACGGCAGCTCAGACTTTGCATAAAATTGTGGTCATATTTACCGACATCACTTACCGAAAAACCATGGAAGAGCAAATTAAAGCTTCTTTGGAAGAAAAAGGTTTGCTGCTACGGGAAATCCATCACCGGGTGAAAAACAATCTGCAAATTATTATCAGTTTGTTCAATCTGCAATCGCATTACATTAATGATGCGAAGGCCTTCGAAGCATTGAAAGAAGGACAAGACCGGATAAAATCGATGGCACTTATTCATGAACGATTCTATCAGAATGAGGGATTATCAAAAATCGATTTTGATGAATACATCAGACGTTTGATTGAAAATTTATTCATGTCATTTAACGTTTCTCCGGAAAGAATCATTCAGGTAATTGATGCTGAAAAAATATCGCTCGATATAGATACCGCGGTTCCCTGTGGATTGATCATAAATGAATTGGTATCGAACACACTTAAGCATGCATTTGCTGAGAATCAAAAAGGTGAACTCAGGGTAACATTCCGAAAAATGCCCGATGATTTGCTGAGGCTTACAATTGCCGATACGGGTAAAGGAATGCCGGAAGGGTTCGACTTTGAAGAAGCTGATTCATTGGGAATGCAACTTATAAATGCCTTATCAAATCAACTGGATGCCAAACTGACACTCATAAATGAGGGTGGCTGTACCTTTATCCTGGATTTTAAACCAGCCCATTAAACATTCATTTATTTGAATATCAATATTTTATATTAACTTTTCAAAAAGACAAATAGGAGTAGTAATAACCGCCAGAAAACTATATTTTTGGAGTGTAAACCAAAAGAAATGAGTAAGATTAAAATATTAGTCGTAGAAGACGAATCGATAGTAGCGAAAGACATCCAGAATACTTTGATCAGACTTGGTTATGATGTGCCTGCAACTGCATCAAATGCTGCCAGTGCATTTCAAAAACTTGATGACATAATGCCTGATTTGGTTTTTCTGGACATAAAGCTAAAAGGTGACATAGATGGAATTGAAATTGCTGAAAAAATTAAAAACAGTTACGAGATCCCGGTAATATTCCTCACCTCTTTTGTAGATAAGACCACATTAGATCGCGCCAAAGTAACTGAACCATACGGGTATATTGTGAAGCCTTTTAACGAATCCGATTTGCAGACAACAGTTGAGATGGCTCTTTACAAATTCGAGAAGGATAAAGAAACCAAATACAACAAAGAGCGCTATGAAAATGCTCTTGTAAATTTGGATGAAGCCATTGTAATTCTTGACATTAATTACGGGGTTACATTCCTGAATCCGAAAGCAGAAAACCTTGCGGGCTATGGCAATGAAACTGCTGCAGGCAAGGATTTGTTTTCTATTTTGAAAATAGAGAACGAATTGCATGAATCACTTACAAAAGAACAAATCAGCGAAAAGATTAAGACAGATAAAATATGTGAACTGAAAGGAGCTTCGGTAACATTTAGCCGTGATCAGTCAGTACACAAATCGGATCTTACCATTTCTCCAGTTCGTGATGAGAAGGACACGCTGATCGGTTATGCTTTAGTTATTCGTAAGCAGGGAGCTGCTGCTGCCTCAGGCTCAAATCCCGGTTCACCGGAACAAATGGAAAGTCTTGTTATACAAAATTCATTTTTTGTAAAGAAAGGTTCCATGCTTGTCAAAGTATTTTTAGAGAACATCAATTGGATTCAGGCAATGGATAATTATGTTATTATTGCTACCAACACCGACCAGTTTGTGGTACACTCTACCATGAAAGATATAGAGATGAAATTACCTGGCGAGAAATTTTTAAGGGTGCATCGCTCCTATATCATTCCTATTGAAAAAATAAACGTACTTGATGAAAACACCGTTTTAATTGGTGACAAAACCATTCCTGTAGGAAAGTCATACAAAGACACCTTCATGAACAGGTTGAACTTTTTATAAGTCCTTTGTTAGTGATCAGAAAATAAAGAAATCATTGAAAATAAAAAAGGAGGCTATCAATCGACAGCCTCCTTTTTATTTATAATACTCTGTAATTACTTCTTGTCTTCTTTCACTTCTTCGAAATCGACATCAGTAACGTTTCCATCTGCAGAAGCATTTGCTTCAGACTGTCCGGCATTACCTGGATTAGCCTGTCCTGCATTAGGATTTTCCTGAGTTGCTTTATACATTTCCTCAGAAGCTACCTGCCATGCGCTGTTTAGGGTTGCCATTGCAGCATCAATACCTGCGATATCTCTGTTTTTATGAGCTTCTTTCAAGTCAGCAAGACCTTTTTCAATCGGAGCTTTTTTGTCAGCAGAAAGTTTGTCGCCGAATTCCGTCAACTGTTTTTCAGTTTGGAAAATCAAAGAATCAGCCTGATTTACTTTATCTACTTCTTCTTTAGCTTTACGATCAGCTTCAGCATTTGCCTCTGCTTCCTGTTTCATTTTCTTGATTTCTGCATCAGTTAATCCGCTGGAAGCTTCGATACGAATATTCTGGCTCTTACCTGTTGCTTTATCTTTTGCCGTTACATTAAGGATACCATTGGCATCGATATCAAATATAACTTCAATCTGAGGAATTCCTCTTGGTGCTGGTGGTAATCCATCCAAATGGAAGCGACC
>CAUJFJ010000118.1 GCA_963169675.1 Bacteroidota bacterium | reverse complement strand
CTTTCCCTTGTTCATAATCAATAGTTTATGCAAAGGAATGCTTAAATTAATTCAAATCAACGCCAGAATAATTAAGCCTGAAACCTAGTAATATCAATGCTTTCAAAGAACTTTAACTAATTTTAACGCAACGCTAGTGATGATAGATGATAAGTTGACCTGGCATGAAATAGGTTGACTTTGGTTCAAATGGAATGCCATTATTCACTTTTCAATTCTTGTAAATAAATATTCAATAAAACATTTTAAGGACTGGGAACCTGCAAGTTTAGCAGCCACATGTTCGCATTTTTCCTCACCCCGGCCCTCTCCAGCATAGGTACCCTTCTCCGTGGAATATTTCGGGCTGGAGAGGGAGAAGCGCAGATTAAGGATTAATGTGTTTCTGCGCAGAAAAGAAATTCGTTATGATGATAAATTATAGATTTTAAATGTCATGATGAATGCTGTGCAGAATCATTTTATGTGCTTGATCCCGGGTCGTAGACGCATGGCAATGCGTCTCTACATTGTCACTGCCCACTGCCCACTGAATACTGCTAACTGCTCACTGATTACTGCTCACCCTTCGGCTAAGCTCAGGGCAACGCTGATTACTGATTACTGGTCACTGATAACTGGTCACCCATTCGACTACGCTCAGGGCAAGCATCAGCACCCCTCGACTTCGCTCTGGGCAGCGCTTGCCACTAAAGTGCTGTTACATCTTTTTACTCACACACCACACTTGTCACTTGTCACTTGCCACTAAAGGGCAGTCACATTTTTTTACTGAAGACCAACAATTAGCACATCAGCAAATCAGCACATCATCACCCCTCGACTGCGCTCTGGGCAAGCATCAAATAACCTTCAACTCTTTTCCTATTTTCGTAAACGCGGTTATTGCTTTATCGAGATGATGTTTTTCATGTGCGGCAGAAAGCTGTACTCTAATTCTGGCATTTCCTTTTGCTACCACGGGGAAGAAAAATCCTATTATATAAATTCCTTCATTCAATAACCGTGCTGCAAATTCCTGAGCCAGTTGTGCTTCATATAACATTATTGGAACAATAGGATGTGTTCCCGGCTTAATATCGAAACCTGCTTTGGTCATGTGCTCCCTGAAATATGCGGTGTTTTCCCACAGTTTATCTCTTAAGTCAGTTGTAGAGCTTAGCAGATCAAGTACCGCAATTGATGCACCAACTATAGATGGAGCGAGTGAATTGGAAAATAAATAAGGGCGTGAACGCTGACGCAGCATATCAATAATTTCTTTTCTTCCGGAAGTAAATCCACCTAATGCTCCACCTAATGCCTTACCAAGTGTGCCTGTAATAATATCAATGCGACCCATTACTGCATGATGTTCATGTGTGCCTCTTCCTGTTTTGCCCATGAATCCGGATGCATGACATTCGTC
This sequence comes from Bacteroidota bacterium, assembly GCA_963169675.1. Lineage (GTDB taxonomy): Bacteria > Bacteroidota > Bacteroidia > AKYH767-A > OLB10 > JADKJB01. The sequence goes on along the minus strand of CAUJFJ010000118.1, from coordinate 14,481 downwards.
CATCATAATTAAGGCCTGATATTTATCCGCCAGATCACAAATTTTGTCGAGTTGTGCAATGGTACCATCCATAGAAAATACGCCATCCGTTACAATGATGCGATGACGCAAATGGGCCGTTGCCTTTAATTGCTCTTCGAGATCATTCATATCGTTGTGTTTGTAACGCAACCTTTGCGCTTTGCACAAACGAACACCATCGATGATAGAGGCATGATTTAATTCATCTGAAATAATTGCATCCTGATCATTGAACAATGGTTCAAATACACCACCATTGGCATCAAATGCTGCTGCATAAAGAATGGTGTCTTCAGTCCCTAAAAAGGTTGCAATCTTTTGCTCCAGTTCTTTATGAATATCTTGCGTTCCACAAATAAAACGAACCGACGACATCCCATATCCATGAGTGTCGATTGCCTTCTTTGCAGCTTCAATCACTTTGGGATGTGACGATAGCCCCAGATAATTATTAGCACAAAAGTTCACCACTTCCTTTCCATCGGCAAGTCTTATATCGGCACCTTGCGGAGTGACAATAATGCGTTCTTTTTTATAAAGTCCCGCGGCTTCAATTTCCTGAAGTTCTTTTGCTAATACTGGTTGTAAGGTGTTGTACATATTGGTAAGGTTTTATAGGCGGCAAAGATACACAATGCTTCTTTACCCTAATACAGCCATAGGTAATTCCGTGTAAACCATTAACAAAGCTGAAAGACTTTCCCGGGCAGGCATCTTATCAATCCGGCAAATTCCAGTTTTAGCAATAGAGTCGACAGCTTTCCGGGAGTCATGCCCGATTGAAATGAAAGCAAATCTATGTGGCAGGTCTGATGTTGCCGGATGATTCCTGTTATTTGTTGTTCTTCTTCCGTCAACTCCACAAAAAGGGACTTTTGAATGGCTTTCTTCTTTAGTTTGGGATCATTTTCCCATCCCATAATGTAACTGATATCGGCTGCTGACTGTAGCAACACGGCTTTGTTATTCCGAATCAGCAGATTACATCCTTCACTGTACGGGTCTTTAATCCTTCCGGGCACGGCGAAAACATCGCGATTGTAGTTATTTGCGATTTCTGCGGTAATCAAAGCGCCTCCTTTCCGTGCGGCTTCAGTCACTATGATGGCATCACACAAGCCTGCAATGATTCTGTTTCGCTTCGGAAAATTCTCTTTTTCAGGTTCCGATCCGCTGATATGTTCGGTAATGAGTCCACCGTGCAGGATCATTTTTCTGGCAATTCCATCATGTGACGGAGGATAAATCCGGTCAATCCCATGCGCCATAACCCCAATAGTTTCAATGTGCTGATCTACACATGCCCTGTGTGCTGTGATGTCAATTCCATAGGCTAGTCCACTCACTACCGTAGCCTCCATTTGTCCCAGCGCAGTAACCAATTCTTCAGTAACATCTTTACCATACTGACTGGCTTTTCGGGTTCCCACAATTGCCACCATTCGGTTCTTGTTTAAATCGGAAGTGCCTTTGTAATAAAGCAATACAGGTGAATCGTGGCAGTTTTTTAATCTTTTGGGATAGTTTTCATCCAGATAGAAAAATGTCTGAATTTTGTGTTTCCTGATAAAAACCAATTCTTTAGCTGCCCTGTCAAACTGCTTAAAGCCTGCAATCGATTTGGCGGTAACCGGCCCAATTTCCGGAATTTTTTCCAGTGCCCTTTTTTTCTCTTTAAAAACGGCTTCCACACTACCACAATAACTTATGAGCTGCCGGGCCAAAACATCGCCCACTCCCTCAATTAATGTTAATGCAATGCGGTTAATAAAAACGTCATCGCTAATTTCCTTCATAAAAAGTCTAAAATAAAAAGTATATTTCGACAAAATTAATAAAAAAATAATCATCCCACCTATGTTGAATAAGCTGAATACCTTATGGATGCTGCTGTTATTAACGGCTACCATTTCAATGGCGCAGGAAAATGGAATATTATTAGGACTGGTTCGAGATGCTGCCACCAAAGAACCACTCCCGGGAGTGAATGTAGTGGTTGATGGTGTTGCAGGTACTGTCACCGATTTAGCAGGTAAATACACTTATGATATTCCTGCCGGTGAACATTCGGTTTCGTACCGCTTTGTTGGATATACTACACAGTTGAAGCAAATCACGCTTAAGCCAGGTGAAGCGCGAATCATTAATATCGATTTATCGCTTGAGTCTACACTGCTGAATACAGTGGTTGTTAGTGCCGGAAAGTTTGAACAGAAACTGGAAGATGTTACAGTTTCAATGCAGGTTATTAAACCGGCATTTATCGAAAATACCAATGCGCCAAGTATGGACGTTGCAATGGAACAGGTGCCTGGTGTTACGATTCTCGATGGTCAGGCAAATATCCGGGGTGGAAGCGGCTTTAGTTATGGTGCCGGTAGTCGTGTGCTTTTGCTGGTCGATGATTTACCCATGCTTGCCGCAGATGCCGGAGATATTAAGTGGAGTTTTCTGCCGGTTGAAAATCTGGAACAGGTTGAGGTAATAAAAGGAGCCTCTTCTGCACTTTTTGGTTCTTCAGCAATGAATGGTGTAATCAATGTACGGACTGCATATCCGAAATCGAAACCTTCTACAAGCATCACCTGGTTTACGGGTTGGTATGGCGATACAAAAAGGAAAGAATTGCAATGGTGGGGCGACAAGTTACAACAGACTCAGGGTCTCAGTTTTAATCACATGGAGCAAATAAAACAATTCGATTTGGTTGTTGGAGGAAATGCTTTTAATGATGAAGGCTTCAAGCAAGGTGAGACGGAGAAAAGATACCGCATGAATATTAATACCAGATACCGCTTCAAAAAAATAGAAGGATTATCGGCAGGGTTAAATGCCAATATTACTTATACCGAAGGTGGTTTGTTTTTGCTGTGGCAGAATGATTCTACCGGAGCCTACGTCCCGCAAGGTGGAATTACTGACTCTACAACGACAATCAGTCAGTATGAAACTGTTCGTACCAGCATCGATCCATTTGTCACTTACATTGGTAAGAAAGGCTCAACACATAAATTAAGAACACGTTATTTTAAATCGGCAAACCGGAATAATACTAATCAGGAAGCATTTGCATCGTTGTATTATGCCGAGTACCAATATCAGAAAAAAATTGGTGAATCCGTTACAGTAACAACCGGTATAACTGAAATTTATTCGGATATCAGAAGTGAATTGTATGCCGATCACTCCGCGAATAATCTGGCAGTTTTTGCACAGGCAGATTTAAAGTTTGGAAAGCTGAATATTTCTCTTGGCGGAAGAATGGAATCGAATCTGGTTGATGGTGGCGAAAATGAAACAATTCCTGTTGTCAGAAGCGGAATTAATTACAAGCTGATGGAGCATACGAATATCAGAGCATCTTACGGTCAGGGTTATCGTTATCCTTCCATTGCAGAACGGTTCGTGAGTACGCAGGTTGGTAGTATTGTAATTTATCCGAATGATAGTATTGAATCAGAAACCGGATGGACAGCTGAAATCGGAATCAAGCAAGGTGTGAAATTAGGTGGGTGGCAGGGATTCCTTGACGTGGCAGGGTTCTGGAGCGAGTATCAGGATATGATGGAGTTTACTTTTGGTCAGTATGGAACATTTACCGATCCACTATTTGGTTTCGGATTTAAATCGGTGAATGTTGGAAACACTAAAATTACCGGTCTCGATGTGGAACTGATAGGAGAGGGCAGGATCGGTCGCTTACCTATAACAGTAATGTGTGGCTATACCTATATTGATCCTATTCAAAAAGATTTTGATGCTGCCGTGGATACACTTAAAAATTCAGCCAACTATAATATTTTGAAATATCGCTATCGTCATTTGTTTAAAGGTGATATCGAATTTAATCCCGGAAAATTTATGATAGGGGTTAGTACCCGCTACAATAGTTTCATGGAAAATATTGATGCTGTTTTCGAAAGTGATTTCACCATTCCCGGTGTTCGTGCATATCGTGAGCGACACGATTATGGTGATTGGGTATTCGATTTAAGAACAGGCTACCGGGTGACTGAACATTTCAGATTCGGCGTACTGGTAAGAAATTTATTCAATCACGAATACATGGGGCGTCCTGCTGATATGCAACCACCCCGCACATACACCATTCAGATGTCTATGAAATTCTGAGAGTAATTATTTCTGTTCCGCAATCTTTCGTCCTTCATTAACCTGATGGCGATAGAGTGTGGTAAAAGCAACGTACTCCTGATATGCCTGATCTTCGTCGGTCGGGCGTTGTGCGATTCCGTTTTTCAGGCGAAATAAATATTCATCATATACGAATGGCAGGTTTGCCATGATACGCCTCATTTTATATTGTGTGGCACCCGCAATGATTGCTTCACGCCAGTCAGCTGCCTTAGGCAATGTTACATTTTTGCCGGCGCGACTCAGTATTCGAAGTGCATCCTGCAATTCTGCATCATTGGTAGCATCTTCAGGTTTTAACTCTGCTGCAAGAAAATAATCTTTCAGATTTCTGCTTTCAAAAGTGCTTATGAAGAAGTCGAGCGTTTCGTAATTGACATACAAGTTTGGTCCCGGACCGGTCAATAATTCTTCTTCATGTAGTTCAGCTTCCGGATTGTTGCTATTTTGTTTGCGCCATTCGCGGATGTATAGTTTTTCTTCTTCACCTTTTTTATCCGGTAGCATCATCAGGTAATCGGTTCCGAATTTGGAATCATAATAGCGATACCATGCAGGAATCGCTTCCGGACAATTTTCTGCATGACGATAGGTGTCATAATCCTGCCAGTTGTAAAACCAATTTTTATCGGACTGCATTCCGGATTCCAGATAATCCATATAGAAACTAAGTTCGTTAGGTGTAACCGGATCTAAAAAGGGACAGGTAGCAATTGCTTTTTCCCAACACAGAAAATCGCGTGTTACTTCCACGCCCGGAAGTTCAATTAAACCGGCACGCCATTCAGCCTGCAGGTTAAAGAGTTTTTTCTGCTGAATTTCCCAAAAACATTTTTCAGCTAATTCCCTGAAACGGAAATGTTCTTTTTCTTTCTTTAATAGTAGTCGCTCGCCATTCAACAGGTACCATGCTTTTTTAGATGCATATTCTGTAATGAAATCGTGTACCGATTCCTCATTAAAGCCTTTAAAGAATTCCCAATAGCGGGCATTGCTGTAGAGTTCACGGATGGTATCCCTTACTAACTCCTCATATCGTGTCCTTCTCACCGGATCTGTTTGAGTAGCATCTGGGCGCCCTGGCAAACTTCCTTCCGAAAACTGATTCATAAATTACTGGTATATGGCTGCGAAACGAAGTTCATTCAAAGGGGTTGCATCGGCCATTTTTCAGGGTTGTAAGAAAAAGGTTGAAATTTGACCTATCTGAACCCTGATCGCCCCCTTTTTGCAATAAATATTACCGAAACGTCGTATTTATAAGGCTTTTGAGGAATCACTCCCAAATTTCTGTTTTGCATAAAACAGCATAATTTTGGACTGTTTTTTCTATTTTTACACCACATTCCTTTCCATCCGGGTTCATCTTGCAGCCCATTTCAATAAAACTAAATCAATGAGAATTTTTAACTTTTTATTACTGATTATTTGTCTGCTGGCAAAGCCATTTGCTATGTCGGCACAAGTTATTCAACCCACTACTGAGGAAGAATATAATTATGGTGCTGTTGGCTACAAACTACAGCTGAATGCCCGACTCGATACCAAAGAAGGATATATCTTAAAAGATGCCGAAGGATGTGAAGAGCCGGAGCGTAAAATTGAATATAAAATTATGTACCGACAGGGCGAAGTGCACCCTTGTGCAGTTATTCTCGTGTATACAAAATTGCGTTCTGCACCGCAGTACTATTGTGTCCCAACCCCGAATGCCAACCCGCAATTGTGGGATAAGTTTTATAAAAGTCTGACCATAGGAACTGATAACCCGGCTGAACAACTGCAGTTTTTTACTTCTTGTTTAGGACGGCTGATGATGGGTTTTGCAATTGGTAAACCATGAAAGTCTTAGGAATAATACCGGCTCGTTATGGTTCTACCCGTTTTCCGGGGAAACCGTTGGCGAAAATACATGGGATAACCATGATAGAAAGGGTTTATAGAAGGGCTAAATTGGCCACTTCACTTCATGATGTTATTGTAGCTACGGACGACCATCGCATATATGATTATGTAGTTGGTTTTGGTGGGAAAGTAATAATGACCTCCGACCAACATCCCAGTGGCACTGACAGGTGTGCTGAGGTAGTTGCTAAAGTGAAGGAGGCTTATGATGTGGTTGTAAATATTCAGGGCGATGAACCTTATATACATCCTGAACAGATTGATTTACTTGTAAGTTGCTTTAAATCAGGAGATTCTGATCTCGCTACGTTAATCAAGAAAATAACTTCAGTTGAAGAACTCGATCAAGTGAATTTGCCTAAAGTAGTCATCGATAACGCAGGTAAAGCCCTCTATTTCAGTCGATCAGTGGTGCCATTTACCAAACCCGAAGCCAGAAGTCAAGCGGTTGAACAAGGTCTGTATTATAAGCATATAGGCATTTATGGGTATCGGGCATCGTTATTACCTGAACTGGCAGCACTTCCAAAAAGCAAACTTGAAATAATGGAATCTTTAGAGCAACTCCGATGGCTCGAAAATGGTTATTCCATCACAACAGCAATCAGCAATCATGAGAATTTGGCTGTCGATGCTCCCGAAGACATTGCTTTGATAGAATCCCGATTCACTGTATCAGATTGATTCTTAGCTTTCACGAAAAGTCCGTGTAAATTTTCCATTTTTTGCTTTAACTTAGCACCATTAAATCAGACCTGTGAAAATTGATCCTTTTATAAGCGAACTTCTGTATGATCATGATTGTGTGATTGTTACCGATTTAGGTGGCTTCATTGCCAACTATAAACCGGCAGCCATCAATCCTGCATTGCACATGATTTCGCCTCCTTCTAAAAAGTTGGCTTTCAATGCTTCATTAAAGGATAATGATGGACTGTTGGCTTCACATATTTCTAAAAAAACCGCCATCAATTACCAGGATGCCTGCGATGTAATCCGTGAGTATGTGAAAAATGCAAATAAAAATTTGCAGGATGGCCAGAAGATTAAATTGGAAAAAATAGGCGTTCTTTTTCTGGATAGTGATAAGAAAGTCCAGTTTTTACCAGATCAGCATACCAATTATCTCATTGATTCATTTGGTATGACTGCCTTACATGCACCTGTTATTAAGCGTGAAGCTGCAGTTGCTAATCTGGATCCTGCTCCTTTGGATAATGTACGAAAATTAAAACCGGTTCCTGCAGCAACAACAACTTCAAAACGCAAATGGCGTTTGTTGGAAGTGGTTCCTGCAGCAGCAGTGTTAACCATTTTATTTATGGTGCCGCCTGTTTTGAATGAAATCAATTCGAATCTGTCAACTATGTTACCTTTTTCACGGGTAAATGAATACATTCGTGAATGGCGTGGTGAAGAAATCAAATTTGATCCTGCAAAAATTAATTACGAATATAAATCACCATTCGATATTCCGCCTGCTTCCGGAATTAAACCAGCAACTCAATCAACCGATTCTTCAGTAAATATTAAAGAAGAAGTTGCTCCTGCAATTCAGGAAACTTCAGTGGAATCTACTCCTGCAAAAACAGCAGAGGTAGTAACTGACAATTCAGTAGCTGTAGCAGAAACAACTGCAGTTGCGGTAAACACTCCCGCTCCGGCTGTAATTGCTGAAGCTTCTGCAGGTAAAACTTTTCATATTATTGGCGGATGTTTTCGTTCTAAAGAAAATGCTGAGAAATTTGTTGCCGATTTAAAAGGTAAGCAGGTTGAGGCTTCTATTATCGGTCAAAATAATGCTGGACTTTATTTGGTGAGTATATTCACTTCTCAAAGCTTTGGACAAACTACCGATGCATTGACTGAAATGAAAAATACCATTTCTCCAGGAGCCTGGGTGCATAAACAATAATTTATTTTTTAGGGTTTACTTCCGGAAGAATTCTTTCTTTATTGATTAAAGAATTTATAATAAATAAAAAAAGCTGTTACCCGAAAGTAACAGCTTTTTGTTTGGTGTTTAGTTTGCTTATTGCAATACAACTTTTCCTTTTTTCAGGATTGTATTTCCTTTTGCAACTTCATACATGTAGATACCGTTCGTAAGAGATTCACGGTTGAAAGCGAATTGCTGAGCAGAAATATTTTCTGTTTTTCTAACAACGTTTCCAAGAACATCATAAACAGTAAATGTAAATACATCAGATTTAGAAACTGGTGTATTTATAGTTACAGTTGCAGAACTCTTCACCGGATTTGGTGTCATAGTTACACTGTTGTTGTTGAAGATTTCAGTCAAACCTGTAGTAAGTGTACCAATTGCCTGGTATGGGAATCCTTGTGCTTCAGTTGTAAGAGTTCCATCAAACAGGTCATTCCAAACTACAGCAGTAGGATCGAATTGTTTTGCATTTCCTGTTGTAGTTAAACCAGCACCAAGATTTACCGGAGGAGCCCATGGACCGGATGCACCGCTACCATTTGTTTGCCAATCTAACCAGTAAGTTCCAGGTCCAAGTACAGTTCCAATTGTCAATGCATTTCTCATGATCGGACGTTGTGTGCAAGTTGCAGGTTCGCAATTTACGTTTCCAAAATCACCGGTTCTGTATGAGCCGATCCACTCAGTTGTGAATAATAAGTTTGTAACTCCATCACCGAAAACGATTGTGCTGGCTGCATCATCAGGAATACCATTCCAGATTTTTAGGTTCACTTCAGTGATTGTTGAAATGTTTCCTGATCCGGTTTGATAAGCATAAAAAATGAGCGAATCCAATTGTAATGTGGTATTTGGAGCAACAACTAAATCATCAGCAATACGAAATCCTGATGAAACAGCGTGACCTGCACCATATGTACCCATACCATCATGTAATGAAGATACATCTGCGCCACCTGCACCCTGACCTATAAGATCAGATATCGGTCCATTGTCGAATACAACCTGAGCAAAGGAAGCGGTACCTGCCATTGCAACAGCAAATAATGTTAGTAAAGTTTTTTTCATAGATTAGGTTTTTAGTGGTTTATATTGCAATGATAAGAATAATATCTGAGTAAATTAAATGCCTGCTTGTGATTAGCAATAAGTTGTTGAAATTTAGGATATTGCGAAATTATTAGTATTGTTTTACTGTAATAATAATATCCTCATTCCTGCCCTTATCATCACTGCAGGAAATTTTTATGGTCTCTTCCTCGGGGATGAAAAAGGTTACTTCATTTGGCTTGGTTCGCTTGTGAAACTTATCGTTGATATACCAGTAAATCCAATGAATATCGGATTCCACCTGACACTGTAATTGCAACTGCTGTCCGGCATTTTTTTCTAGCAAATATTCCTTCCCATTTACCGGTGATGTAATTACAGGAGCATTATCTGAAAACAATCTGGTGCATTCCGGATTATGTGGTGGAACCTGTTCGAATGTTATATTATTTAATTGATAGAATGCCGTAACTGCAGGAGGTAAGTTTTTACACATCTTCGTTTTGTATCCACTCTCAGGCAAGCATCGGGTGCAATAAGAAAAACGTTCATCAGCCGATACAAATACCTCTCGTAAATGTGCACATTTTTTACTGTTCGAAATTTGTGGAAGGTAGTAGTCTGTGATAATATCGGTGCAAGTTTCGGCAGGAGGCAAGCCACTTTGAGAACAAACCAAACGAAAATCAACCGATGCAGGCGGTAAATACCATTCGCTGGATGAATTATAATCGATTGCATTGAATAAATCGAACAATACCGGAGTGGCAATGTCTCCTCCCGTCAATTCCGGAACACCTTCGCCATTGAAATTTCCACACCACACTACGATAGTATACTTGCGGTTGTAACCAATACTCCAGGCATCTCGTCTGCCATAAGAGGTTCCTGTTTTCCAGGCAATTTTTGGTACATGCAAACTGCTTTCAAAATTATTTGGTAAGTCGGGTCGGACTAATTTCGTAAGCATTTCTGTAATCAAAAATGAGGCTGCATCCGATATCAATGGAGATGTACGAATGGAATCGTTGTTCTCCACATACGACAATGGAGCATACACGCCATTGTTTGCAAATGCAGCAAATAAGGCTCCCATTTCAGTTACTCTCACACCACAACCTCCCAAAACCACCGACAATCCCATTTCCTGATCCGACTTAATAGCTTCAAATCCGTTGCGTCGAAGTTTATCGGTGAAATGGGGTACACCTACCTGACTCAATAATGAGACAGCAGGAATATTTAATGAGTATGCCAATGCTTGTCCCGCAGAAACCAAACCATTACATTTATCATCAAAATTTTCTGGTGAATATCCGGAATCATTTACCGGTACATCAGGTAACATGGTTGCAGTTGAAATAATTCCTTTATCAATTGCCAATCCATAAACCAATGGTTTCAGTGTACTGCCCGGCGATCGTACTGCATTACATCCATCCACCTGCCCGGCATGCTCCTGATCGCTATAATCGGGTGAGCCAACATACGCCCGAACTTTTCTGCTTTTGTTTTCAATTACCAGAACCGATAAGTTGTGAATATTTTTTAATCGTAATTTCCGATGTTGATTATAGGCAATGGCTTCACATTTCTGTTGAATGCTTTTATCAATACTGCTTTTGATAGTTGCAGTTTTTGCATTACTGCTTTTTAATTTGTTGGCCAGATGAGGTACCATTCTGGGTACATAATGTTTTTCAATTACAATGGGTTCCTCCAGTGCATTTTGAATTTCTGCTGCAGGCTGAAACTTATCCTGCAACATTCTTTTTAACCATTTGTCACGTTCCTTTTGCAGCAACTTGCTGCCTTTCTTCGGACTTAATGAATTTGGCCTGTTGGGGATAATTGCCAATGACACCGACTGACTCAAATTTAATTTGGATGGTTGTATGCCAAAATATAAAACAGAGGCAGCTTTAACACCTTCCACATTTCCTCCATAAGGAATCAGGTTGAGGTATAATTCCAGAATTTCTTTTTTGGAATATTTCCACTCAAGCTGAATGGCTCTGAACATTTCAATAAATTTATTCAGATAGGTTCTCTTAGCAGGATAAAGCAATCGCGCAACCTGCATGGTAATTGTCGACGCACCGGAAGTTTTACGCCCTGCAATGGTATTGTTGAATGCAGCGCGCACCATGGAGACCGGATTAATGCCATAGTGGTAATAAAAATAGTTGTCTTCTTTGTAAATAATAGTCTCAACCATCACCGGACCTATTTCTTCCAGTCCGGCATGCATCCGCCATTTTTCATCAACAGATAAAAAAGCATGCAACATGTTGCCATCCTTATCATTCACTACCACCGACCAGCCCGGTGGTTCCCGCAAGGGGAAAATTAAGTTCAACAACAGAAAAAATATCCACAAAATAAATACCATCAGAGCAATTCTGAGGATGATTTTTTTCGCTTTTACCTTATTCATTTGTTGCGGCTACTATCAGAGTAACCTGTCAATTTGCATAGCAAGCTGGCGGTCTTTTTCTGTGACCGTATTACCCGCATCGTGTGTCGATAAACTAATGGTGACTTTGTTGTAAACATTGGTCCAGTTTGGATGATGTTCCATTTTTTCTGCCAGAAAGGCCACTCTTGTCATGAAGGCAAATGCTTCCGCGAAGTTCTTAAACACAAATGTTTTTTTCAGTTGATTATTCGATTCTTCCCACATAACATTTATTTTTAAGTTAGACTTATTATTCTGTGATAGTTACGGTTCCTGCACCATGGTAGGAATGGAATGAACCATCATACATGGCATCTGCACTAACCGGACCCATTAAAAATTTACCTGTTGATACGGCTCGTGCCATATAGTAGAAACTTTGTGGAATGCTTCCGATGCCGGTGAAATAATTAATCCGGTCATCTCTGATATCCATATGATTTGGAATGGTATTATCTTTTATCCATTGCAACTCCGGCACACTCGATACACGTGGATTTTCAATTTCTATTCCTGCAGGCAGAATATCTGTGATAACCACATTGTCAACATTGTTCCGGGTCATGTTCGTAAGTGTTAATTTTACTACAATTAATTCATTTTGCTTCAAACCATTCAAAGAGGGGAGAGCCTGACCAAAACGATTGTAATAGGTTTTCCGAATCATGAGCTGACTGTCTTCCTGCTTAAAGCTTCCATCCGCTGTTAAACCTTCCATTTCCCAGAAATAGTAAAGCTTGCCGCTTCCACTAGTATTTATTGAAATAGTTGCACTTTCAAATCCTTTGTTAATTGTAAGGTCGGAGCCTTTAAATTCACCAAGCATTTTTCCATCAGCAGTAACCGTTGCTGTTACTTTTGAAACGGTTGCCTGTTTCATAAATTTACCTAATGCCAAAAATGCAAAGGCACGTTCTTGTGTCGATAAGTACGGCTGCGTTTTTAATTGTGTGGAAAGGTTTCGCACCATCATTCCAATTTGATTGTTGGTTGGATCGGTTTCCAACAATGCATTCAGAGCCAATGCTTCATCCCTCACATAGGAATAGAAATTTCCACCGGTATTTTTAATCGATTTTTCTCCATCAAAAAGTTTCGGCAATAATTCTGTGTAGGCTTTTCTGTCGCCGCTTGCTAAATACGAAGCAGCCAATAAATATCTTGAATCGAGAGCTAATGTTGATATTTTGGAACGATAAAAATTCATTGTTGCCAGATCCGATTTGTGATACAGCGATAACAGATACATGGAATAGAATATGTCTTTGGAAGCAATTTCTTTTTTCTGTAAGGCTCCCTTTTCATCATAGTAATAGTATGTTTCAGTTGGATGTTGTTTTACCTTCGTTGCAAGATATACAGCTATTTTATTCAGGAATGCCTCGTTCACATCATAACCAGCTTTTTTAGCCTCCTGTAAAAAATGATAAGCATAGGCAGTTCCCCACCAGCTTTCATAATCGCCACCCTGCCAGTAGGTAAGTGCTCCATTGTATTGTTGCATCGATTGTAACTTGCTGATAGCTGCCTGTACATTCGTACTAATTTGAACAACTTTACCGGGTTTGTTCTTTATGGCTTTCGATAAACTTGCAAAGTAAATTTGTGGAAATGCTGTTGAGACTGTTTGCTCCAGACATCCATGAGGGTAGTCGAGAAGATACGATAACTGATCACTGAATTGCACAACCGGTGAAGTGCTCAATACTAATTTTCCTTCACGGCTGGAAGGAATGAAATTGGAAGCAGGTTGAACAGAAGCAGTTGTCCCTGCTGTAATTTCTCCTGATCCGCTTACCTTTTGTAACGAAGCTGCGGGACGAACCGTGATATCTGTAAGGTCACTGAAGGTTTCACTACCGGTGTTGACCTTAATCGAAATGGTGCCTTCTCTGATTTGTTTTGCTACTGCAATTTTAAATACCGGACGCGATTCTTTTCCTCCTTCGATAGTATTATTTATAGTTGCTGCGCCAGTTACTTTTAACGGACCTGTTGTTACTACAGAAATTGAAGCTTGTTGCGATTTCGACAATGTGTTTGTAATAGTAACAGGTAATGATAAGGTGTCTCCGGGACTCAGGAATCTTGGTATAGATGGACTGATGATAATTGGATCAGCAACCTTCATGTGTTTTTCTGCATGACCGAAAGAAGCATCTTTGTAAGCAACGGCCATGATTCGAAGGTCACCTGAAAACTGAGGGATATCAACCTGACAGCTAGCCATTCCATTGCCATCTGTTTTTAATATACCACTCCAGGTAGCTACGAGCTTGACTCGTTTATTTGACATAGGATTTACCCTTTTCTGTAAATCATATCCATCACCACCGGTACTTGAACTCCTGGATGTGAAATCAGGTAATACATATGGGTAAATATCATAGGCATTCACTTCAAGTGCTCTTTTTTGATAGAAGTAGCCATGTGGATCAGGTGATTTCGAATTTTTCAATTGCATGATTCCTTCATCTACAACAGCTATTGTAACTTCAATGCCTGCATTCGGGCGGGTCTTGACTTTAATCTGTTGCTTTGTTTTTGACCGTGACTTTTCCACAGCAATAATTTCAACTGGTAATAAAGTAGATTTTTTGGTAACAGGTAGTGATTTAAATCCGTGTGCAATTGTTACCGGGATAGTGGCATCATCCAGTGCACGAAATAAAGTTGCAGTGATATAAACGTTTGGCAGGTAGGCTTCCTTTACAGGGATATCAACTGATGCTGACCTCTTGTCGGTTGTAACATAAAAATACTCAAATACTTTATCGCGTTCAATAGTGATCAGCATTTTTCCGGCAAAGGGAGTCTTGAATAGTACTTTTGCTTTATCTCCGGCTTCATAACTCTCCTTATCAAATTCCATATCAATGGTTCCTTCATTATTTACTTCAAAGGCATTGCTTTGAGTTGACCCCCATCCATAAGCATAAAATTCTGATTG
>CAUJFJ010000117.1 GCA_963169675.1 Bacteroidota bacterium | reverse complement strand
AACAGGGTCAGTTTCTCCAAAAACACCACTTCCCGACACTAAAACATCGGCTCCGGCATCCAAAATACGTTGTGCATTATCCAGTTTTACACCGCCATCAATTTCAATCAGCGCCTTAGAACCACTGGTATCAATGAGTTTACGCAGTTTTTGGATTTTATTGATAGATGTTTCTATAAAACTTTGTCCGCCCCAACCCGGATTCACAGCCATGAAACAAATAATATCGATATCTGTAATAATATCTTCCAAAACAGCAATGGAAGTGCCCGGATTTATTGCTACGCCTGCTTTTGCGCCTAATTTTTTTATTTCCTGAAGGGTAGCATGTAAATGTGTGCAGGCCTCAACGTGAACTGAAATAGAATCGGCTCCGGCTGCTCTAAATTCCCTTAAATAACGCTCCGGTGTAACGGTCATTAAATGCACATCAAGTGGCTTTTTGCTATGGCGTTTCATGGCAGCCACCACAGGAATTCCAAAACTCATATTTGGCACATAAACCCCGTCCATCACATCAACATGAATCCAATCGGCTTCTGAATTGTTGATCATTTCAATGTCTCGGGCAATGTAGGCAAAATCGCAACTTAAAATGCTGGGCGCAACTAAATGACTCATGGCGCAAAGATAAGTGCTTATATTGTAAGAAATAAACCTCGTCTAAACTCTATTTCTCTAATAAAACCGGGTGTCGAAAAGTTATTATTGTCGGAATACAGGTGCCATACGTAAAGGCAGCTTAACTGTTAATATAATATCATCCAAAGTTGGAAATACCAAAGTTTGAACGATAAATTTCCAAATTCACACTGTTTATCTTTTCACAAATTTCTCCACCACCGAATTAACGCCATCTTCCATTCGAATAAAATATACACCGCTGTTAAAATTGTTAAGATTTATGGTGATGGTATTATCTGAAGTAATTATTGTTTGTAGAATTTGGCCGAGTGTGTTGGTTATGTAGATAGTTTTTTCGGAGGAAAGTTTTGTTTCGATGGTTATGAAATTTTTTGCGGGATTTGGATATACAATGAAATTATTTGCTGTTGTATTATTTTCATCTCTGCATGGTACACTCACCGCAATTGTATTTGAATTTTTAAAACAGCCGGTTGCTGTTTTCGTGACACGACATTTATAATTTCCTGCTGTTGTTGCGATATAATTTGTTGATGTTGCACCGGCTATTGCCGCTGCACCTTTGTACCATTGGTAACTGGTTCCTCCAACAGGCGCCTCGGTTAATGTTACACTACCTCCTGCACAAAATGTAGTTGCGCCTCCGGCGGTTATAGATGCACTCGGATTTTTATTTACGTTTACATGAATTAAAGTAGATATTGCTGTGCCGCATACACTTGTTGTTTCACAAGTATAATCTCCTGTTGCTGTTGCAGTATAAGTTGCACCGATGGCTCCTGGAATATTTATTGCATTCTTTTTCCATTGAAGAGTAGTACCGGTATATGTTGCACTCAACAAAACCGAGCCACCCTTGCAGAAAGTGGTGGGTCCGTCTGCAGTTATAGTAATTGACTCAACGATACCTTCATCGATAAATCCATTGCAATTATCGTCGATCAGATTGCATGTTTCTGTTACCAGTAAACAAGGATTCTGAAGCTTGATAATCCAGTAATCAGTATAGCCATTTCCGGGTTCCACTTTGTCGCCGGAAATACCAGAGGAACTATATCCCCCTAAAATATATCCGCCATCTGCGCATTTCTGAATGGTATACAGTTCATCTAACGAATAACCTCCAATGGTATTCTCCCATTCTAAATTACCTGAAGCATCGGTTTTTACAATCCAGTAATCCGTATAACAGTCAAGGATACCGCAATCTGGATCCAGATCATCTTCTGATTTATCACCTGAGCTGTCCGATCTTGAATATCCGCCAAGGATATAACCCCCATCGGCTGTTTGCTCTATGGACCTAAATGTATCATAATCGCTTCCCCCCATCGTTTGCTGCCATTGAATGCTACCTGCGGAATCCGTTTTTACGATCCAGTAATCGGTTGCCCCTATACATTCTTCCGTTTTATCACCTGTTATGCCGGATGACGAAGTCCCACCAAGAATATATCCGCCGTCAGAAGTCTGTTGCGTTGATAAAAGCACATCATAACCCAAGCCCCCAATTGTATTCTGCCATTGAATGTTCCCGATATCGTCTATTTTAACAAGCCAGTAATCATTTGATTCTGCACCCCAGCACATTTCAGTTTTATCACCAGATATTTTTGACCTCGATGTTCCGCCAAGTATATACCCGCCATCTGTTATTTGCTCAATTGTATACAGATTGTCATCACCCTTCCCACCAATTGTATTTTGCCATAGGATGTTGCCGATTGCATCCGTTTTTACTACCCAATAATCCCAGCATTCTGTGCCACCTATCCTATTTTCAGTTTTATCACCTGAAATATTTGAGAAAGAACTGCCGCCGAGTATATATCCGCCATCTGTGGTTTGCTGAATAGCATATAGGTAATCATTACTATTCCCACCAATTGTGTTTTGCCACTGGACATTACCAGTAGAATCAGTTTTTATAATCCAATAGTCACATACACCATTACAATTCTCTGTTTTATCGCCGGAAATATTTGAAAAAGAATAACCACCTAGTATAAATCCTCCGTCGCTGGTTTGTTCAATACACTTTAACCAGTCGTCACCGGTACCGCCTATGGTATTTTGCCACTGGATATCACCTGAAGCATTGATTTTCACGATCCAATAATCGATATTATACAATCCTCCTATAAAATTACCCTCTGATTTATCTCCTGAAATACTTGATGAAGAGCTGCCACCCAAAACATACCCGCCATCTGTGGTTTGAGTCAAGCAGTATAGCCAGTCGTTTCCATTTCCCCCTATTGTCTGCTGCCATTCGATAGGAGGAGTTTGGGAAAATGAATAATGAATAATGAATAAGGAAAGTAGAGCAATGAATGCTTGTTTTTTCATAGGTAGTTTTTTCAATTATATATATTTTTATGGTCGAGCTGAATGAATGGATTTTTATCATTGCTTCACAAATTTCTCCCCAACCGTATCAACACCATCATCCATTTTAATAAAATTAATACCACTGCTAATAGTATTTAATTTAAGGGTGATGATATTTTCTGAAATATTGATTGTTTACTGGAATATCCAGATTGTTGAACAAACAAACAATCGCGCTTTTGAGGAAAAAGCATTTTAAAAGTAAAACGAAGAAACCGGAATACCTATTAATTTATTGTGAAATGGCTTAAAAACTCCGTGAAATGCAAGTTTGAGTTAGTAAAGTATGTTTTGGCCAGCGGATGGCTTAAAAGCTTTTGTAGTTGAAAGAGTATCAATATCTCCAATGAAAGGGCTTTTCTTCAAGGCTTCAATAACTTATTAAGTCCTAACATAAGGCATAAAACAATTCTCCTACCTTTAAAATTTACTTTCTGTCGAAAAAATGTCTCCTCTTGTCGAAAAAAGTAGCTTACTAAACTTTGAATAGCAGAACTTTGACTGGTAAACAAGCCTCAAGTAGGTACCTTTACACAAATTTATATAAATGCGTATTCCATTAGAGGACTTTTTTCGTAACCCAAAACAAACCGGATTTCATATAGCACCTGACGGAATGCATATTTCCTGGCTTTCAGGTTATAAAGACCGCATGAATATTTTTGTCAAAAATGTAGCTTCCGGAGCAATTCGTCAGCTCACTTTTCAAACAAACAGAGATATTTCCACTTATTTATGGCTT
>CAUJFJ010000116.1 GCA_963169675.1 Bacteroidota bacterium | reverse complement strand
GGCCAATTATTTTAAATGGTTCTAAAACAAGAGACCCGTGAACAGCAATACAGCTAAGCTGAGAATTGCGTGCACGGGAATGCCATTTTTTGCAAAAATTGTTACCACGTTTCCTACGCCGGCATTATCCGGATCAGGTTCTTGGGTATAATCTCAGCAATCCGTAAAAACCGGAAAGCACCCCTTGTTGATGCAAAGATAACATGTAGAACCATAAAAAGTTTAGAAAGATCAAAATTGCACAGAATTAAGTAAGCTCATTGTAATCGTTTAATTTTCAATTATTTAATCAATAAGTTTCAAATTTCCGAGAATGTTCTCGTGGTGGAATTATCTTTGCCAGACCTAATAATTTAAATATTTTGGAACCCTGGCATTACTTTCTGGCAATTGTTGCAGGCTTTGTAGCCGGCATCATAAATACTTTAGCCGGAAGTGGTTCACTTTTCACCTTGCCATTCTTGCTTTTTATGGGATTACCGGCACAAATAGCCAATGGGACTAATCGGGTAGGCATTTTGTTGCAAACGTTGGTGGGAGCCAGCCGATTGTATAAAAAAAGTGATAACAATCTTAAACATGATTTAAGATACATTTTGCCATGTGCTGCAGGATCGGCAGTTGGAGCATTAATAGCCGTTTCCATTTCTGAAGATGCCATGCGAATTACTATTGGTGTGGTTATGCTGTTGCTGCTATTTGTTTTACTGTCGAATTACAATTCATTATTGAAAGAAAACGATCAGCCTATTCCTGCGCATCGTAAAAACACCGGAATGTTGTTGTTGTTTATAATTGGTATTTATGGTGGATTTATTCAACTTGGTGTAGGTATATTTTTATTATCACTGCTATTGTTGTATTTACAATTCACGTTTAAACATGCCAATGCATTAAAAAATTCAATCAACTTCTTCCTCACAGTTCCAGCATTTATCATTTTTGCAATCAATGACCAAATTAACTGGGAACTTGGTGGAATTTTAGCCATTGGTCAAATGTCGGGAGCATGGGTTGCCTCAGGATTTGCAGCAGAAAACAAGCAGGCCAATTTGTGGATAAGAAGACTGCTTGTGGCTATGACATTATTTTCAGCATTGAAACTACTGCATGTGATATAGATTTTTCGTGACATAAATCATGATAAAAATCATCTTATTTTAAGGGTGTTCCGGTGACACTTATCACCACCGCTTCTCACCGCAACTTTGTAATCTTGTGGTATGATTTCTTTCTCAAAAGAAGGATAAAAAATAAAAACCAAACTAATAAAATCATGAAAAAACTTCTCATTTTAATGATCAGTGCAATTCCATTTCTGTCTCAGGCTCAAGGCACTCTGGATTGGAATCAACCCACACGTGGGGTTGCAATTGCACTCGACAACCAAAACAATTCTTATGTCACTGATTACGATTACAATCCTGCAGGAGATATTTCACTTACAAAAAGAGATCCTCAGGGAAATCATCTTTGGTCAACAAGCTTTAATCAAACAGACAACACCAAATGGGAACGTGCTTCATGGGTGGAAACCGACAATGCAGGAAATGCAGTTGTGGTAGGAACTCTGATGTCAGGCTACTCAAACCCGGTAGTAGCAGCAAGCATCATTATGAAATTCGATGTGAATGGTAATCTTTTATGGCGACAGATTTTCGATGGTCCATTCGATGGATCATCAACCAATAAATGTATTATAGATGCTTCAAATAATATTTATGTATTGGGAATTGGAGTCAGTCCGAATGGCCTAAGAACAAGAGTTAAAAAATTCGATGCCACTGGCGCAATTTTATGGGACTATTTCGACAATTACGGTGTTGGTGCGCCGGTAAATTTCAAATTCACTCCTGACAATCATATTGTAATTGCAGGACGCGGTGTTACCGGAAATATCAACGGTTATTCTAAAATTGATTTGAACGGAAATCATATCTGGAATATATCACCAATAACCAGTTTTACAGTTGGTGATATTGCAGGAGATGCATTCGGCAATAGTTATATTGTTCATGGCACTCCTACCTCAGGGGGAGGAACTGTTGTAAGAAAAATAAAACCCAATGGTAACGAAATCTGGCAAAGAAATTTTACTCTGACTGCATTCCGTATCGAAGTTGGTTCTGATAACTTTCCTGTTGTTGCAGGATTTCCGGTGGCAGGTGCAGGTGCTGCCTTTGCAAAAATCAACAGCAATGGCAATCTGATTTGGTTAAACCCTGATGCAGATGGCCCAAATATCCTGCTACTGCATGCAATGCTTAAACTGGATCAATACAACAATGCTTATCTGGCGGCTGGACAATTAGGCGCTCTGGCAATTTGTAAAGTTAACAGCAATGGTAGCAATGCATGGACAACAGTCGTTTCAGGAAGCGGTGCTGTAGGAGTAGAAATTGGAACCGATTACAATGTATATGCAGTTGGAGGATCCACGGTTCGATTGCTGCAATCATTGCCTTGTACAGCGCCTGCAAACCTAACTGCATCTAATATTACGCCTACTTCCGTCAAATTAAACTGGACTAGTGTTCCCGGTGCCGTACAATATCAGGTATGGACCAGAAAAACCACTGCAACAACCTGGAGAAAACGAACTGTGCCTTCAACAAAAACATCCGCAACATTTACACTTTTGGATTGTGGCTCAGACTATGTATGGAAAGTAAGAACTGTTTGCAATGCTTCCCCTTTAACAACTTCAGCATGGTCGGGATTAGAAAGCTATACCACTGCAGCTTGCTTTGCAGGTGGTGAAGTTGAAAAAACAACCGATTCTGAAAACAACTCGAACCTGGCTTTGATATTTCCAAATCCTGCAAATGATTACACACAAATTAGTTTTGAATCTACCGGCTTATTCCATGTTGTTTTAATGGATCTCAGCGGACGGATAATAAAAGAGTCATCTTATATGATCAGTGAAGACCAAACTCAGCAAATAGATATCAGCAACTTACAAAGTGGCATTTACTTGCTGCAAATCACCTCAGAAAAAGAATCGCAACAATACAGGTTGGTCAAACAATAAAATAACCGTATAAAATTTAGAAAGTGTCGGGATAAAATTCCGGCACTTTTTTTTTACATTTTACAATTACAGGAGGGTGATAAAAAAACTCTCGCTCCCGGAACCATTTCTTTAAATTTAAGATGCTGTTCTTCAGAAAACAAAATACCTCTTAATTCTAAAATTTTAAGATTTTTCAAATTACGTATTTCATCGGGAAGATCTTCCAGTTCATTGTCCCATAGTTCCAAAACTTCCAACCCACTTAAATTTCCGATCTCTGGAGGTAAATTAGAAAGCGTATTTCTGTTTAGAGATAATTTCTTTAACCACTTAAAACTACCAATTGCAGCCGGGACAGCAGATAGCTTATTGCTACTCAGATCAAGTTCCTCCAGGGAAGAAAGCATAGCAATGGAATCGGGAAGTACTTTAATTTTATTTCTGCTAAGATCAAGTACCAGCAGATTGGGTAATTTGTAAACACCGGGAGGAATCTGAGTAAGTTTCTTACCGCTTAAATCGAGAATGTAAGCTGAATCGGCATTTGCCAAAGCGGCAGCAACACTTTTATAAACTTTATAACTGGGTCTGGAATAAACAGGAAGATCATCTTGTTGAGCAGAAGCCTTAAATGAAAAAAGGATCATCCACAACACCGATACAATAAAAAACGGATTTCGTGAATAAAGATATTTGGGCTTAAGTGTTTGCATCAGATGCTTAACGAATTTGTATTCACACAACGTTATTTCAAGTAATTTAATGTAAAATTAAGATCATTTTTAATTTGCCGGGTTAAATCCTCCAGCGAATTAAATTTGCGGTCCTCACGTACCCATGCAAGCAAATGTAATGTTACTTCTGATCCATAAATTTCACGGTTAAAATCGAGTATAAAGACTTCAATACTTAATTTGCCGGCAGATTCAAGAGTTGGTCGCCTGCCGATGCTTAGCATTCCATAAAACTCTTCGGAACCAACTTCTACCTTAGTAACATAAACACCTTCAGAGGGAATGAGTTTATAATTTTCAACAATTTGAAGGTTAGCTGTAGGAAATCCAATGGTGCGACCTATTTTATTTCCCTGAACAACTGTTCCTGTGAGTGTATAAGGGCGTCCCAGGAATGCGGCTGCCGTTGCCACATCGCCTCTTTTCAGTGACTTTCTGATTTGTGTAGAGCTAACTGCTATCTCATTTACATCTTGTTCCGGTATTTGCTCAACCTCAAAACCACATTCAGGAGCAAATTTGAGTAAATCATCAATGGAGCCTTCACGGTTCTTTCCAAAGCGATGATCGTAACCGATAATCAGAACTTTAGTTTTCAACTTTTCGACCAAAATTTTACGGATGAATTCTTCGGAAGAAATCTCTGCGAATGTTGCATCAAAAGGCAAAATCAATAAATTATCAATACCTTCCTGCTCAAGCAGTGCTTGTTTCTCACGAATCGTATTGAGTAATTCGATACCATGTTCTTCAGGATATAAAATCATGCGTGGGTGAGGAAAAAAAGTCAAAATCAATGAGCTGCCATTAATTTCAGCAGCTTTTTGCTTCACTCTTTGAATAAGTTGCTGATGACCAAAATGAACGCCATCAAAAGTTCCAATTGTAACGACCACGTTTTCAATTGGTTGAAATTCATCCAGACTATTAAATATCTTCACTTTGCGATTGCTGAAATTAAATTTGAAAACATTGGCAATGTACTGCAATTCAACTAATTAATCATTATTTTTTAAAAAAAATATATTTTTTATTAACAAATTGATTTTTAGCTGTTGTTTTATGCTGTTTTAACAGATTTTAGTAGTACTTTTGCGCTCGCAAATCTAAAAATTCCAAACTACAATAATTCATCATGAAAAACATCGGTAAAATCGTACAGGTAATCGGGCCTGTGGTTGACGTGAGCTTTGAGCAGGAAGGTGCATCAGTACCTAACATTCTCGATGCTTTGGTAATCACAAAAGAAAACGGGCAAAAAATTATTTTAGAGTGTCAGCAGCACATTGGTGAAGACACTGTCAGAGCAATTGCCATGGATTCAACCGACGGACTTGTTCGCGGACTTGAAGTTGAAGCAACAGGATTACCTATTCAGATGCCATCAGGCGAAGCAATCAAAGGTCGTCTGTTTAACGTAGTTGGAGAAGCGATCGATGGTATTGGTCCGGTTCCGGTTATGCCGGGTAAGGGATTACCAATTCACCGTGAAGCTCCAAGATTTGAAGATCTTTCTACTGAAACTCAGGTTCTTTTCACCGGAATTAAAGTTATCGATTTGATCGAGCCTTATTCAAAAGGTGGTAAAATCGGTTTGTTCGGTGGTGCCGGAGTAGGAAAAACGGTATTGATCATGGAGCTTGTAAACAACATCGCTAAAGCATATGCCGGACTTTCGGTGTTTGCGGGTGTTGGAGAGCGTACCCGTGAAGGAAATGACCTTTTACGTGAGTTCCTTGAATCAGGTGTAATCAATTACGGAGATGCATTCCGCCACTCTATGGAAGCAGGCGGATGGGATCTTTCGAACATAGATCATAAAAAATTAGAAGATTCTAAAGCAACATTGGTTTTCGGACAGATGAACGAACCTCCGGGAGCACGTGCTCGTGTAGCTTTATCAGGTTTGGCTGTTGCTGAACATTTCCGTGATGGTGATGAGCAATCTGGTGGTCGTGATATCCTTTTCTTCATCGATAACATCTTCCGTTTCACTCAGGCTGGTTCTGAGGTATCGGCACTTTTAGGTCGTATGCCATCAGCGGTAGGTTACCAACCTACACTTGCTACTGAAATGGGTGCGATGCAGGAACGTATTACTTCAACAAAACGTGGTTCTATCACATCTGTTCAAGCGGTTTATGTACCTGCGGATGACTTGACTGACCCTGCTCCTGCTACAACATTTGCTCACCTTGATGCTACCACCGTATTGAGTCGTAAAATTGCTGAGTTGGGAATTTATCCAGCAGTAGATCCATTGGATTCTACTTCAAGAATTCTTTCTCCTGCTGTTGTTGGTGAAGAACATTACCGCACGGCACAACGTGTGAAAGAAATCCTGCAACGTTATAAAGAACTTCAGGATATCATCGCCATCCTTGGTATGGATGAACTTTCTGATGAAGATAAACTGGTGGTTCACCGAGCTCGTCGTGTACAACGTTTCCTTTCTCAGCCATTCTTCGTTGCTGAACAGTTTACCGGATTGAAAGGTGTATTGGTTCCAATTGAAGAAACTATCAAAGGATTCAATATGATTATGGATGGTGAAGTGGATGAATATCCTGAAGCAGCATTCAACCTTGTTGGTACAATTGATGATGCCATTGAAAAAGGTAAGAAACTGCTTGCAGAAGCCAATTAATTCACATTATTAAAGTCAATAATTTAATCAGCAGATGTTTCTAGAAATTATAACACCCGATAAAAAAGTGTTTGCAGGAGAAGTCACTTCCGTGATGGTTCCCGGAGCAAAAGGTCAGTTTCAGGTTCTTAAAAACCACGCTCCAATTATCTCTACCTTGATTAATGGTAAAGTAAAAGTAAAAACTGCATCAGGCACACAAAATTTTGATGTAAAAGGTGGTGTGATTGAAGTGTTGAAAAACAAAGTAATTGTTCTTGCCGAATCTGTCTGATATCTCATTACTCATAAAAAAAAGCTGCATGTTATTCATGCAGCTTTTTTTTGTCCCTGAAATTTCATTGATTTTAATACCCGAAGACTTGCCAGATTAAATTTGTAAAGTAACTTTACCATAATTACATCACACAATTGAAAAGGTTCCAAAAAGCAATCACGTCCATTTCCATTCTGCTGCTTTCAACTTTTATTTCATTGATTGCAGGAGAATTTGTGTGCAGAATAGTGTTCAACAAAGTTGATTACCTGAGCCCTCTTCGAAAACCAGACCCCATATTGATGTATCGTATTTTACCCGGTTCAGGTGGGCATGATGAATGGGGTTTCAGGAATTCTGATGTTCCTGCAGAGGCTTCAATCATTACCATTGGAGACTCCCAGACGTATGGCAACAATGCTACCATGAAGAAAGCATACCCTCAACAACTTAGTGAAATTACTAAGCAAAGAGTTTACAATATGGCTATGGGTGGCTACGGTCCTTTACAATATGAACACCTCCTCCAATCACTTGCGCCTGAACTGAACCCCAAAATAATTGTTGTTGGTTTATATTTTGGCAATGACATAGCTGATGCTTACAAAGCAGCCTACAGCCTGGACTATTGGAAGCCATACCGATCAGCACAACAGGATTCCTCTTCAGGCCATTCAATGCCTGAGACCTATTTAAACGAGTTTCAGAAAGAACCTAAGAATGTAATAGCCCTAACCAGACATTGGCTTGGAGGAAACAGTATATTTTATCAGTTGGTCACTAAAGTTTTGTTGGCCAATTTGGGTATATGGAAAGATGTAAATGAAATTGAAAACTCCAGAGATATTTCCGTCCAGATTAAAAATTCTGACATTACAAAAGTACTTACTCCCGACACCAGATTAAAATCACTCGATACCAGCACGGTAATTGTGAAGGAAGGGTTGCGAATCACATTGAAAGCTTTGAACAACATGCATGATTTCTGCAATCAAAAAAAATACAAAATGATTGTGCATATTATTCCTACAGCTGAACATGTTTACTACCCTTTTCTTGAAATGACTGGTGACCAAACTAAGATGTCGGCCTTACAGTATCTTTCACAATGTGAAAAACATCTCATCGAACAGCTGTGCGACTCCTTAAAAACATCCGGAATTCACTTTATAAACAGTACGGAATCTTTACGTAAAGCATTGCAGTCAGGAACCAGGATTTATCCTTCCGGTCCTGATGGACATCCGAATGAGCAAGGATATCAGATAATTGCAGAAACATCTGCGAAATACATCAATTGATTCAATCGATTTTGAGAAATGGAATACGATAAATGAGCCCATTCACATCGGTCACATTTATACAATACCATCCATTCTTTAAGGTGCTTAAATTTGCCGAGAAAGTGCCATTCGTAGCCTTCCCCTGAATTTCAGAACTCCTTCCTAGCAGATCGGTCACTACTACTTTGTCGAGTGCGGCATCTCCTAAAAATGTATACCTCAGATTAAAAATATCTTTGACAGGATTTGGATAAATCTCCAGATTTCCGGAGCCAACTTCGTTTAATGCTAACAATGTGCAATTACCTGGCAAATTAGCATCCATGAACTGAATTCGTTTTGTAATCCAGGCTTTTAAATTTGCAATTTCACCCTGATAAGTTGTGGGAATAGGTGAAGGATTTGGCCACACATACACTCCCAATATCGGATAAATAAAATATTGTCGGTCTTTCGATTCATCCAGTAAAAATGCAACACTGTCGATGTAAGCAAAAATATGTGTTGTATCAAAGACTGTAGTACGCAATTCATTCCAACGGCAACGAACATTATTATTGAATGTGCTGTCGGAAGCTAACCTGCGCCACCAAAAAGGAAAATCCCATTGACAATAATCAGTAAACAGAAATGCCCAACCACCGGTTGCTTCGTTATCACAATAATCGGCATTATGCCAGGCAAGATTAAAATCCCAAAGCGGGCCCATTTGAATTTTGCCGCCATTGGAATTTTTGTTCTTATGAAAAAATGCACTTAAACGGTATCCATCTACATTCTTACTGAGTTCATTCATCAAAAAATAATCAATAAAGGAACCTTCATCACCATATTGCCGCCAACCTGTGTTGGGATCAGCATAATCTACAGATGAAAGAGCCGTCTCAAAACTATCTACATATTGCTGAATGTAACTTTTTTGAACAGGCAAGATATCGTCATCCTGGGGATAGATATATTGATAATAAACAGTATTATTCCCTGGATTTGTTGGATCAGGCGGAAAATTTGAAAACCACCCATCCTGATCAATCCAGTCGAGTGAACAAATATAACCTCCGGTTAATTCATCACCGGTAGTATCAACTGCGGTCAATCCGGAAATAGCAACTCTGTTATTGTCTCGTTTTATTTTTTCGAAGAAAGTATAAACACCCATGTATTCATTATTAATAACAACCTCGCAATAACGACTGCGGGATGCATATCGTCCCATATCACGCCCAAGCGTATAAGTCAATGAATTCCTCATCATCGTTTTGTCATTGTAAGGAGCATAGAGCACCCAATCGTTTTCAGCAGGCATTCCAAGAATAGCAGCATTCCTGTTACCTCCGGCGCTGTCGCGGGTTTCAATTCCATATTGCTTTTGCGGAAAAGACAAAGAACTTTGTCCACGTAAATCAATACCGATATAACCACTGTAGTTGTTAGCACTATCCGAAACATAATTTCTGACACCGGGACCATTATCAATAATTTCCATCCAGGCAGTGATTTTAGGAGAATCCACAATAGGCTGACCGGAAGTATTAATTTTTACAATGGGCAAATTTGAAGATTGGAAAACAAAAGGAATTGCAGGATCATTTCCAAAAGTTATATTCCAGTTCAATACCGCACCCTGATCAGCAAAAGGATAAGTATCTAAAATGTGAAGTGTCCATATTCCATTGGGATTTTGTCCGTTATTAATTTGTCCGAGCTGCCCTTGTGGCCTGAACTGTCCCGTAAACGGTGCACTACCAGAGACAATGGATGTAGTGGCTGTGGCGTTAAAACAGGTTCCGATGAAATTATTTCCTCCACCACCATTTCCGGCGGTGAGTACAACTGAAGTGCCGTCGGGAGCAATGAGTCTGATATCAAGATCCTCATCATAGGTGTGTAAAATATTAAAACATACACTTTCAATTCCAAAATTCACCGTATCAATTATAGCTGGTAATCCAGAAACTGAAATCGTAAAGTCAACACTCGTCCCATCATCCGGAATGGCTCCTCCTGTGCCATTAAAAGTTTGACAGTAGGAATTCGAAATTCCTAAAAACAAAAGAAGAGAAAGCAGCAATCTTTTCATATATCAACAGCTCTGTTATTTCTGATTTATGCGAAATTATTTTAGTTTGTCATTACCGGCATGTCTGTCCTGATCACGTACAGTTTTTTTTGCCAAATTTTTTGCCAATGCATCTGAAAGATTTACTCCGGTTTGATTCGCCAGACAGATGAGCACGAATAACACATCTGCCATTTCATCTCCTAATTCACGATCTTTATCAGATTCTTTAAATGATTGTTCACCATAAGTTCTGGCAATGATCCGAGCCAATTCACCCACCTCTTCCGTAAGTAGGGCCATATTGGTAAGTTCATTAAAGTATCTTACTCCGTAGGTTTTAATCCACGAATCGACTTGTTGCTGGGCAAGAGTTAGCTCCATGATAACAAAAGTTAATAATTGGTTGTTTTAATTTTTTTCCAAAGTATCAATAATTATGGTTACTGGTCCATCATTGACCAATGCAACCTTCATATCGGCTCCAAATTTGCCTGACTGCACCTTTTTATTGGCAACTTCACTTAATGTATTGAGGAAATGTTCATACAAGGGTATCGCCTGTTCAGGCCGGGCGGCTTTTATATAAGAAGGCCGGTTACCTTTAGCCGTTTCAGCATGAAGTGTAAACTGGCTCACTACCAGATACTCTCCTTCAATTTCGGTATTCGATAAATTCATCAAACCGTTGTCATCTGCAAAAATCCGAAGCCTTGATATTTTGCCGCATATTTTATCCATACCGTCCATGGTATCTGAAGCTTCAAAGCCAACTAATATCAACATCCCCTTTTGTATGGATGCAATAACTTTATCGTTCACTGTTACCGAAGCTGATGAAACCCGTTGAATTACCAATCGCATATTTTGAAAATAAAGGATTCAGTTAAGACTTACATTTTTATCGAAAAATATCTTCATTATTGAGAATGCTGATGTAGCTGGCATATCTGGTAAGTGAAATTTTGGAGTCTTCAATAGCCTCCAAAACCGCACATCCTTTTTCATTCGTATGAAGACAGTTATTGTATTTACATCCGGAAGCATATTTAAATATCTCCGGAAAGAAATGGGAAACTTGAAATTTATCAAAGTCCAATGTTCCGAACTCTCTGATTCCCGGGGTATCAATTAAATAGCCGCCTTCCGGCAACAAATGCATCTCTGCAAAAGTAGTGGTATGCTTGCCCTTGCTATGTTGTTTTGATATTGCCGAAGTCTTTAGTTCCAGACCGGGAATCAGCTGATTGATTAGTGTTGATTTACCCGTACCGGAATGCCCTGAAAACAAAGTAATTTTTCCCTGTAATGCAGCTTTCAACACCGAAAGAGTTTCTGCATCAAGGGCGGAAACCACAAAGGTGAGATATCCCACCGATTTATACATTTGACACAATTCATCCACATACGATTTAACATCTGAATCATATAAATCAGACTTGTTAAAAATCACTCCTGCCGGAATGTTGTATGCTTCAGCGGTTGCAAGGAATCGGTCGATAAAACCTGTTGATGTTCGGGGCGAAAGAGGTGTTGCTACCACTAATGCCAAATCGAGATTGGCAGCAATGATATGAGCCTGATGAGAAAGATTAACCGATTTTCGAATAATGTAATTCTTTCTTTCCAACACTTCGCTGATCATCCCATCCAGCTCAGTACCTTCCTTTTCAAACAAAACTCTGTCACCAACTGAAACAGGATTTGTGGTATTAATGCCCATAATCCGCATTTTACCCTTCACCCTGCAGCGGTAAATCACGCCGGCTTCATC
>CAUJFJ010000115.1 GCA_963169675.1 Bacteroidota bacterium | reverse complement strand
CGAGTTTATTTATACCTCGTAATTGCCATCTCCAGAAATAAGAACTGCGATTTTGACCGGATGGAAATAATAAATTAATGTGAAATAACAGCAAACCAGAGAATGAGTTCATTAGTAGAAAAATTAGAATCTTTACGCCACCGTTACGAACAAATAGGAACACAACTTGGTGATCCCGGTGTTATCGCCGACCGTAAAAGATATAAAGCACTGACTAAATCATATCGTGATTTGGAGAAAGTAGTTGTTGCTGCAAATGAATACAATCAAATCCTGACCAACATCGACACTGCTAAAGATGTGATGATGAACGAAAAGGATGAAGAGTTCAGAATGCTTGCAAAAAGTGAACTCGAATTATATACTACGCGACAGGAAGAACTGGAAGAAGAAATCAGAATTCTTTTGTTACCTCAGGATCCTGAAGACAGCAAAGATGCCATCATTGAAATCAGAGGTGGTACCGGCGGTGATGAGGCCAGTATTTTTGCAGGTGATTTGTATCGCATGTACACCCGCTATTGCGAGAATAGGGGATGGAAGGTTATTGAGGTGGATGCCAATGAAGGGAATACTGGTGGATATAAAGAGGTTGTTTTTGAAGTTACCGGCGAAAATGTATATGGCATCATGAAATATGAAAGTGGTGTTCACCGTGTACAACGGGTTCCTGAGACAGAAACACAGGGGCGCGTACATACTTCTGCAGCCACCGTAGCTGTTTTGCCTGAAGCCGATGAAGATTATGAAGTAGAAATCAGTCCCGCCGATATTTCGGTGCAGACAGCCCGTTCAAGTGGTGCCGGTGGACAGAATGTAAATAAGGTGGAGACCAAGGTTCAGATGACTCACATCCCTACAGGGATTGTGGTAACCTGCCAGGTGGAACGTTCACAGCATGGTAACCGGGAACGCGCCTTTAATATTCTCAAAACAAAATTGTACGAAATGGAAATCGCCAAACGCCAGGATGAGGTTTCTAAACGAAGAAAAACATTGGTATCAACAGGTGACCGGTCTGCTAAAATCAGAACTTACAATTATCAGCAAAGTCGCGTTACAGATCACAGAATTGGTTTAAGTAATTTTAATCTGCCTGCAATAATGAATGGTGATCTTCAGGAGTTTCTCGATGCACTTCAGATGGCAGAAAATGCAGAAAAAATGAAAGAAGCATCTATGTCGTAACCGGATTCATAACTTATTCCGGTTAATCATCCCGCTTAAGCGGAAAAATAAAAATTTTGAATATGAACCGTACACAATTAATAACAGAAATAAAGCGAAAAAAATCTTTTTTATGTGTGGGTCTCGATACCGACATTGCTAAATTACCTGCTCACCTTTTGAATTCGGAAGATCCGGTATTTGAATTCAACAAAGCTATTATTGATGCTACGAAAGACTTTTGTGTTGCCTACAAACCCAATATCGCTTTTTATGAATGCATGGGCCCAAAAGGCTGGGATAGTCTTGAAAAAACACTTGCTTACATTCCAAATAATATTTTTACCATTGCTGATGCAAAACGTGGGGATATAGGAAACACATCTTCCATGTACGCGAAAACATTTTTTGAACGTTACAATTTTGATTCAGTCACAGTAGCCCCATATATGGGTGAAGATTCAGTTACACCTTTTCTGGAATTCCAAAACAAGTGGGTTATTCTGCTTGCACTGACATCCAACAAAGGAGCAATGGATTTTCAAATGGATACCATTCCTTCCGGCGAACGCGTTTTTGAAAAAGTATTAAAGCAATCTCAAAATTGGGGTACAGCTGAAAATATGATGTACGTAGTTGGTGCCACACGTGGTGAATTGTTTACCGATGTCCGTAAAGTAGCTCCCGATCATTTTTTACTCGTTCCCGGAGTAGGAGCACAAGGAGGCAGTTTGGAAGAAGTGTGTAAGTTTGGTATGAACAATGATTGTGGTTTGCTGGTTAATTCATCGCGTAACATCTTGTATGCTTCTTCCGGAACCGATTTCGCTGAAAAAGCTGCCGCAGAAGCAAAAGCTATTCAATCGGAAATGGAAGTGCTTTTACAACAGTATGGAGTAATTGAATAACTAGTATTTCTGATTTTATTTGACTCTACAACATCATTTAATTTGTTGAAGTTTTTTTAATATCGGTATTTATCCGTTTACTTAATTCTATCCGATTAAACGACTTTTTACCGTTTGCATTCGAAAAAATAAATTATACTTTTGTGTCAGCATTTTAGTTTTTCATTAAAACTTTTCACTTATGAATGAAGATTTTCTCTCTTTTGTCTGGAAGTACCGTTTGTATTCCAAAGATCTTGTAACCACTTCCGGCGAAACCGTTACTGTACTCAAGCCCGGTGAACAGCATCGCAATGCCGGCCCTGACTTTTTTAATGCACGTATCAGAATAGGCGATACCCTATGGGCCGGTAACATTGAAATTCATGTGAAGGCATCCGATTGGTACCGCCACATGCATCAACATGATAAAGCATACAACAGCGTTATTTTACATGTGGTGTATGAAGCCGATGCTGAAATAATTATTAATGACATGACAACGGTTCCTACCGTTTGTCTGGCCACCCAGACCGAACCCGGTATTTTGCAACGATACCGTGATATGCGCTTGTCACCCTTAACCATTCCTTGCGGAAGTAACATTAGCGAGGTTCCTCCGCCTGTTTTAAATATATGGCTCGAGCGAATGCTGGTTGAACGACTGGAACAAAAATCGCTTGTTATTGAACAAGCGCTGCAAGTTAATCGTGGTGATTGGGATGATGCTTTTTATCAGCTGCTGGCACGGAATTTTGGTTTTAATATAAATGCAGGTCCATTTGAGATGTTGGCCCGTTGCATGCCAAGGAAGCTGCTGCTAAAACATGCCGATCAGCTGCAGCAGGTGGAAGCTCTGCTGTTCGGGCAAGCCGGATTTCTGGAAGATGAATTTAAGGATGAGTACCCCAAAGCATTACAGACAGAATACCGGTTCCTGGCGAAAAAATATGGTTTGTTGCCCCTCGACCGCCATATCTGGAAACAACTTCGGATGCGTCCCGCCAACTTCCCGACCTTGCGAATTTCCCAATTTGCTTCCATTTGGGTTTCTGGTAGGGTATCATTTCAGCTGATCCGTGAAATAGATGATATGCAGCGAATAATGAATCTGTTTCAGGTCAGGGCCTCCCATTATTGGTGCAATCATTTTGTATTCGATAAAACTACCCGTTTCGCCTTCCGCCATTTGGGTGATACTTCGGTTAAAAATATTCTGATCAATACCATTGCCCCGTTTCTATTCTATTATGGCAAGACCATGGGCGACGAAAAAGCCTCAGTTCA
>CAUJFJ010000114.1 GCA_963169675.1 Bacteroidota bacterium | reverse complement strand
TGTAAAAATGTTCCTGCAGGAATTTCATACTTATCGAGGTTGGTTGGATTATCAGTTAAAACATAACCACTCAAATCAACCTGCACTTGTGATTTATTATACAGTTCGATCCAGTCATCATATTCACCATACGAATCGGGCATGGTAGTAGTGTTAGATGCCATGAGTTCATTTATTACCACTGTAGAATCTGCTGACAAAGTTGGACTCACGAGATAGATATAAACATTATGTTCAGCACCAACAGGATCGTAGGTAACAGTGAGCGCAGTGTTAGCTGCAGCTGCTTCGATATAATAACGCACATACGTTCCGGCAGGTTGACCGGGAATGTTAGCTCCATAAATGCCATCACTTGCAGCGCCATCATCGTGAGCACCATCATCGAACATTGGAGTGGAGGTGAAGTTTCCAACGAGACCGGTTCCATAGTAAAGTTTCACTCCTGAAATCCCGTTTCCGGAAGTAACTGTGGTGCGCACATTCACCGGATCACTATCTCCCGGTTGTTGCCATTGTGTACCATTGCTGGAGTAGGAGCCATTCGAAATAGCAGGTCCTGTTTGTGCTACTTCGGCATTCGACAACAAATAACTTTTACGGCTGGTGATAAACGATTTTAAAACACCAACTTCCGAAATAAACTGATTGTAGGTATAAATTTTCTTAGGATCATTAAACACCATTGTATCAATTAAAGCTTTGTAACGATCAATTAACTGATTGGCATTTGCAGTATCATATGCATCATTGATAAAAGTGCGAAGATGTGCCAGGTAACGTTGACGGTATTCAGGCACGGCAAACAAACGGTTCATCAACGGATAATTTGCATTCTGTTGATTGTAAAACGGACTCCAGTTTACGTGTGCAGGATCCATTACACTGTTACCATCATATTCCTGAGGAACAATTCTGCCGGTTTCTATTTCATAGTGAACGTTGTAATCCATTTTCCCTTTGTAGATGTAACCATCATCATCAGAAAATAAAACTTCAGCAGCGAGGAACCAAAGTGTTCTGTCGACATCCATATAAGTTGGAAGTACTGTTGGAAGATTTGCCAGTGGGGTGTTTTCGAGTGCTGCAGTAGTTGCAACCAAATCATCCCATGGTTGAGCCTTAGTCGCAGATTTCAGTGTGTAATAAGGTTTGTATAGCGATGTATCGGCACCTAAATAATTCAGTGCTGCAGTACCATCGCCCCAGCCACCACCTCCGGGACCACCGCTGCCGGTTGGACGATCGGCACGCCAGTGTGTGCCATCATTGCTGAGCCACCATTCTTTCAGAAAATCTTTGTTCAATTGCTGCACATTGGGATAAACACCCCAGTTGGCACCATTGATATATAATTTTACAAAAGCTGATTTTGCTGCAGGAATATGTTTACGGATTTGATGCTGATAAAAAACTTCGCGAAGAAAAGATTCATCCTGAAAACAATTGTTCAGGTTAAAAGTCTCGTAGCCTTCCACATCTTGTCCGGCAATGGCATAATCGAGAGAAATGTTAAACGATTTTTTTTGTCCCTGTACGGCCATGTAGGACGTTTGTCCTTTGAATCGAACACCAACACTGTCGTATGTTACACCATCTAAAACCATGGTGGCAGGAAGATCGATTTTGTTGGCGTAATTCTGGGTTAATAGTGTCCAGTAATTTGGTTGTGCAAACGTGAGATAGATACTCTTCACAACCGAGTCATTATAGAGTCCCTGATGTTGTTGACCACCTGAGAAAAGCATTCTTCCATCGGGAGAGAAATACATCTCATCGGGCAAGCTTTGAGCTTGTAATGCAGGTGCGAGAGCCATGAGTGCACCCAGCATAGTAATTCTTAAATTCATAAAGTTGTTTTTGGGTTTATAAGGTCGGTTTGATGTCGAAAGTACAAAAAAGTTTAATACCGGCTTAACATTATTTCTTTCTGATATTCAATGATTTAGATAAAGCTCGGGCAGGTATTGTATTTAATTAATAATCAGTAATTTAGATCTTTGAAAAGTTTGATTAATATTTATAAAGTATTGATATATAATATAGTATAAGCCGTTCACGGAATTGAGAGATGCAAAATACTGATTATAGTTAAATTGATTTTTCTAGCACAATTATTGATTGAAAGAAAAAGTTAATAACTTTGAATAATAAATACTTACAAAAATGCCGGCATCACATCCTGCTAAAGTAAACAATACTTCAAATTTTTCCTCCACTGAACGATCTCAATGGTTTGATTCATTTATTGGAACCCTGCGAGCACACGAAATGCAACTGGAAACGCAAACGGCTACTCCTCAAATGCAATCGATGTATCAGAATTTATTAAGTGGCAATGTTGAAAATGTTGTACTGGCAGGAAAACAGCAGGCAAAAGAATTTTTCGTCACTAAAATTATAGTTGAATACGTAACAGAAATACAAAGTATTCCTTTGACGAAGTTAGCCTTCGATCATAATGATAGTGAAGTCTTAGTTTGGATCCAAATTTCGGATGATGATACTGAATCAGAAAATAAACTTATTTTAGCTGAAGCTAAGGTAAATGCAAAGTATCACGATTTCGGTTATCATATTTGCAGTGTTATTGTAGAAACTTCAGACGAATTACCTGTTCCAAATCACTATCAAATAATTAAGTGACTTTTTTGTGGCTCAAGTCGACGAACATATTGCACAGGTTAAAAAGAACCTGAACTTTTTAAATAACATTTCTCAGATTCCTGAATCATTAGATTGGCAGGTAACTGTTTGTTTTTATTCAGCCCTGCATTTAATTAATGCTCACCTTGCTTCGAATGGATTGCAATACAGGAAACATTCTGATGTTGATAATGCTATAAATCCGTTCAATAAAATTAAACTGTGTGCACTTCCTCAGGAGGTATACACCGCATATAGTTCTCTCTACAAATTAAGCCGCCGATCGCGTTATTTGGTGGATTTAAAAGACAATAATATTAATTCTAATCAGGGGTGTTTGATTTATGAAAAGCACCTGGGACGTGCACTTAAACATTTAGATACGATTTTGATTCACTTTGTCGACAAATTTAATTTAAAACTTAAAGTCTTCGAAAGAACTTTACCTCTGGAAGTGCAAAAACATAGATTTACCTATTTTAAAAATGTTGCTGATAAAAATACTGTGGTGCAACCTTGATTTTTATCCTTTCTCCATCCTTTTTCACAAAAATCATAGTCTATTTTTCAGGATTTCGGCAAAAGTATATCCCTTCACAAAACCATTCAGGCATCGGGCAATGCGATCGGCTTTGGTCTTTTCCGTTTTGGCATCCGAGATCCATTTAGAATAATACTTATGGTGGGATGCAGGCATTTTATAGAATACCTTTTTAGCTGCGGGATCTTCTTCCAGACAACTCACAAAATCGGAATCCAATTGAAATTCTTCCTTATCAATTTGCAATTCCACTTCCACATGCATGCCGTGTTTTTTTCCTAACAGCTTTCGCAGATCTGCTTTTACCGGCATAATAAAATTGCCCTGACCCATAGGGATCAAGGCAATCATTTTTATTGGTGTAGCATCAATTTTACCTTTCACGCGGAATGATTTTTTCACTCCGGGATTGAGTTGTTGTGCTTCAGCTGCGGATACTTCGAAATAAGTCCAACCTGTTTTCTCCCCTTTAGAACCGAAACGTTGCAACAAAGCTTTGAATCGTATCTTAGTTGGTTTCATTCTTTTTTCCTTTGGCAGGATGGGGGAGTGGTTTAACAGATTAAATATACTGACACAAGATACCACCCATTAGTCCGAGTGTTAGCATCCAGTAGCCAACGTGAATTGCTACATATTTGAATGATCTTCTTTCAAACAATGAATTGATTCCAAATATTGGAAGAACGACAAAAATTGAGGCAAGAACGCCGTGGAATGCGCCATGTTTAAATGTGCGGAAGTTGGTGCCATATTTTTCCATGAAGGAAGCAACCATGAGTGACAGTTCAGAGTTCGGATCTTTGAAAGCAGGTTCATCCATGATGACAGAATAAATGCTGAACTGATGAATAACCATCGATTGCATCATCATGCTCAACATGAATGACAGGATGTAGGTAAGAATAAAGATCTTAGCCATATTGCCTGATTGCATATCGGCTTGAGTGAGTCCCGTGGCATTCATCCAGGCTGTTCCCAGAACTTTCGGGTGATACCAGATGAATCCGGTGAGTAGTGGTACGATTGCAGCGAGTGCAATCACTAAGAAGTTAATTTCCATAGTAAGTGATTTTTAGGTATCCAAATGTATACAAACCTTCTGAAATAAAAAAAACACCGGTGATTTTCCGGTGTTATCAAATCATTATTGTCAGGTGTATTTAAAATACGTTAGAGGCTATGCGGCGAATTAACTCAGCATTGCCCATGGTGTAATAGTGGAGGCAGGGGATTTTGTGCTGTGCCAGTTCTTTCGATTGTGTTATACACCATTCGGTTCCCACTTCTTTTACCTGCGCATCGGTCTCACAATTCTCGAGTGCCTTCACGAAGTCATCGGGCAGATCGATGTGAAAAGTTTTAGGCAACAGGGTCATTTGTTTTTTGGTGGTGAGCGGCTTTAGTCCCGGAATAATTGGAACTTGAATACCGGCTTCCCTGCACTTGTCGACAAACGAAAAAAACTTGCTGTTATCGAAGAACATTTGCGTTACGATGTATTCAGCACCGGCA
>CAUJFJ010000113.1 GCA_963169675.1 Bacteroidota bacterium | reverse complement strand
GCAGGCGATCCATATTAACTACCTAATTAACTACCTAATTAACTACCTAATTAACTACCTAATTAACTACCTAATTAACTACCTAATTAACCACCTAATTAACCACCTAATTAACTACCTAATTAACCACCTAATTTAATTGTTGCTGCAAGTTTCGGTGGAGCCACATTACAATATGCACATGTAACAATATCCTGAAACATCGACTTCCTCACTTTTTTTAAATATACTAGTGTCCACCCATATTTCCCCCAGGCATTGGGAACGGGATGAATAATCTCAGCATTAAATCTGCTGAAGACATCCTGATCAATTGCATTCAAACGAACACATACACGGTTTTCACTTTTATTTATGGTCATGAAAATTTTCTTTTTTACACGAACCGCAACCTTATCGAAATGAGGATGCAAATCAGTTTCAGGAAATTTTAATCCAAATTGTTCAGCAAATACTATTGTCACCATGTGAAGTATGTTGTAAACAACAAAAGTAACGAATTCTTTTTTTTGTGACAATTGGCGGCAAAGCCGCGTCATTGGGTCATTGGTCATAAGTAATAGGGGGAATTCATCAATGAATATTTGTTCAGTATTTTTCATTTTGTTTTTATGATATAAAATTAAAATTAAGAAAAAGTTAAGCATTGACTGAAGCAATTTATTTTTTCAAGCAATTTTTTAAAGAAAAATCGCCCCCTGTCTGAAAAGAAATTATTGACTGTAAATCAAATCAGCAATTGATTTTGTTATTAGATCAAATTTAATTAACTTTTTAAATGTTTTATGTGACTTAATTAATTAATTATGTTGCACTTGATTGTTTATTTAATTGTTAATAACTGATTTGATTTTTTTTTTTTTTTGCATTAAAAATCTTGTTTATCTTCGATTAGTAATTACGTAAAAACAAGAGTAATTATTTGAAGTGCTTCTTTCCCTGATTTTACTTGGAAAGAATTTTAATGCGAATGCTACCGGCCACATTGCCCCCCTGGACCAGTAGCGAGTATTCAGAGTGATAATGTATTTTATCTATCAAAATCTGTTGACCGAATTTCTTTGGTGATGTGAGCTATTTGTGGATGTAAGATTTTCGGTGATTCTTAAATTTTAGTTTAACCTGTAAAATTTTACACGATGGAAGCAATCCGAAAATTTGTGCGCAAAAGAAAAACGCAAAAGAATTTCTTATTGAGATTTTTAATTTCTCAAAACAGAAAAAAATTAAAAACTCCTCTTTTGTTTTTGATTTTATTTTGGTGCTTTTCATTAAATGCAAATGCGCAATCACCAACTGATGCAACGCTTTCAGTAAGTAGCGGAACAGGTCAGTTTTTTGTTGCATTACCCGATTCTAACCTGGTTGAAATTGAATTACAAATCGGAACCAAACAGGGTTTGACAGATGTTTTTTCACACACGTTCACCTTTGATCAAACAACAGGCCTTCCAACAGGCATGACCTATTCCAGAAATGGATTAAACACCTATTTAGGACTTGGATCTATTACACCAAATACGGTGTATGCCTCCAAAGTCAGACTTAAAAGCACCTCCGGAACCTGGGGCGATTGGTATGAGATTATCTCCAATTAACGGGTTCTAAAAAAAGGAGACAATTTCAATAATATTCCAAATGCATTTAAAAGTTAAAAATAGAAAGTCATGAAATTAAAATATATCCTCTTCATAATCATCCTGATAGCCGCTTCAAGCCGCTCATTTGCAACCTCCTATACTTGGGTTGGAACATCCAGCAGTTGGAATTTAAGTAGCAACTGGTCACCATCCGGAGTGCCGGATTCTGCTGATAACGTGACCATTAGCTCCGGAACTTACAGTCCTTTACTTGACGGGAACAGAAAAATCACTAACTTAACGCTTTCTTCCAAAACCATTGATCTCAATGGTTATTCGTTAACCGTTTATGGCACCGCTACCATGACCTCAGGAACCGTAACAAATGGAACATTTTATGCCCGTGGAAACCTGGCAAGCTTCAACGGAACGTTAATGGATTGTCCTGTGGATGCCATTTGTGGTTACATCAGATTATCGGGAAGTACTTTTAATGAAACTGCAGATTTTACGGATCTGGGAACAGCAACCGGAACGGGCAGTGGTGGATGTACTTTTAACGACGATGTCACCATCACTCACACGGGAACACTTACTTATTTCACCTTAGCAAATACAACCGGCGACACCTTCAACGGAAATGTCATCTTCACCAATAACAGCAACCGCGAAATTCACATCGCCTCAAGCGGGGCAACACTTTTCAATGGGAACGTCATCCTAAATAGTACTTCGAGCGGGGGTATAAGTATAGCAAATGGTGGTGGAAGTGCAACTTTGGCAACAGGCAAAACCATTTCCATTGGTTCATCGGGATTCTCGGCGGACTTTCTGACACTCAAAAACTTCACCCAAAACGGAAGCACAGCTCAAACACTCACATTAACCGGCACTGCAGTAGTCAACATGATTGCAGCCACCTTTAATGGAAATCTAACAATTACAGCACCCGGAATTCTGTTAAAAAACAGCACTTTTAATGGCACGACAACTCTAACAAGAAACGGCTCGAGCGGAAATCACCAAAGTGATGGTGGCAATACATTCAATTTACTGACATTAGATAATGCTGGTAGTTCCGGACGAGTGAGGTGGTCAACTACCTTACCCGACACCTACAACGCAGATGTCACGTTTAATTCCACCGGAGGCCAGGACGTTCAAATAGCCTATTCAGGCGACAATACTTTTGCAGGTAATATCACCATCAACAGCAACAAGGTTGTCTTTAATACCAGTACCGGAAAAGTAACATTCACCGGCACCAACAATCAAACTTTAAATGGAAGCTATAACTACCCATTTAAAAAATTGGCAATAAACAAAACGGCAGGAACAGTTACGGCAAACTCCACTCTGAGTGTAGATGACTCCCTCACATTCATGCAAGGAAATCTAATCACCACGAGTACTAACCTCCTAACCATGAAGCACGGGTCAACTGCTACCGGTGCTTCGAATAGCAGTTTTGTGAGTGGGCCGGTGAAGAAGGTTGGGAATGCAGCGTTTGTTTACCCGGTTGGTGCGAATTATTCTTACCGACCCATCCAAATCAGTGCACCATCTACAACAACCAGTGAGTTTATAGGAGAATTTGTAGAAGATACTGCTCTGGTCCATTCGGTTTCACGCGATGCTTCGTTAGGATATTTGAACAGAATCCACTATTGGAAATTAAACCGAACATCTGGAACTTCTCAAGTTTATGTTACATTGAGTTGGAATGAACAAAATGCACTGGTCGATACCTTAGTAACTATTGCGTCCTGGAATGGAACTCAATGGAGTGATTTAGGAAAAGGCACATTAACAGGGAGCACGGTTTCCGGAACATTAACCTCATTGACGGCAGCAACCTCGTATAACGAGTTTACGTTAGGTTATATAAGTGGATCAATGCTCTCAGGACCCTGTGATTGCGGTGATGTTTCAGACCCTGGTTGTCTGGAGTTTTGTTTGATGCACACACTTTCAAATACTTTGATAGAAGTATCAGGCTCTATAGATTTAACTGGCCAATCCACATGGAGCGGATTGTTCCCATTGACTGTTTCTGCAGGTGTTACCCTTCAAAGCAAGGTAGGAGCCAATTCACCCAAATGGTGGGAAGCGAATTGTCCTTTAATATCAACCGATCATGAGGCAATTTATACGAATACCACAGAGTCAAACCGCAGATCGCTGTTCGTTTTTGCGATGGAACCGGGGGCTACTATTCAAAATTTGCGTATTCGGGGTGCCGATTGTAATTATAAAGATAACAATTTATATAACTCCTTAAGTGGTGGAATACACATTGACAACGGATCTGGTACAGCAACAATTAGTAACTGTGAAATTTCTTGCTTTAGTCTCTCCGGAATTTGGAAAAGCGACCAACCGGAGCTGCTTAATATAAGCAATTGTTACATTCACAAGGTGAAAGGCACACAACAAACCTATGGCATCGGATACGGAGTTTGGACCCAATCTACTTATTTCCCGCTTACCCCTCTGGAGATTAATTTTCAAAATAATATATTTGATGATTGCAAGGCGGCTTTAGACGGACAAGGAAAAATTGTAAATTGGAATATCAACCATTGTTCCTTCACCCAATTTTTCTCCAGCGAGGATATTAATATGCATAATGATAACAGGTTTAAAATAAATGAATCAAATGATCCAAACGAACCAAACCCATATGATTATCATCTTTGTTATTCCGGTGCTTTTTGTTCATCGAACTGTTTTTACGGAATTTATTGTCCTAATACCGTTACTTCATGCACAACTTCTACATGTACGACATTTGCATCTTATCAAACAAACTGGCTAAACTGTAATTCCATTGGAAATCACCTTCCCATTTACGACGTGGGAGGAGCTCAAACAACGATTCAAAATTGTATATTTCATAGAAAAATTGATTTAGATCAGGGGCAAAGTAATATAACTTTACCATATCCCAATACTGACCCCAATCCTTCCAAATGGGGAGATAATGGAAATTTCGTACATATTCTTCACAATACCTTTACAATAGAGGAATTGACAACGTTAAAATTAGATGCTCTGAATCAAGGCTCAGGCTCCATAAAAAACAGAGGAGGCTTTGCTCGTATAGCAGACAACTCCATAAATGCCTGTGTCTGGAGTAACGACAATCATCTGGTGCATAACAATAACAACTTCAGTTATGTTCCAGGAATGACATTTACAAACTCACCGATACCTTGCAGTAATGAAGTAACATTAACTAACAGTACAAATGTACTGCTACCACCAACACACACCAAATCGGCAAATGCCAATCATTCCATGATACAGTATGTGGATGTCAACACTTCTTTTAAAATTAATACCACCTCTAATGCGGTATCTCCGGTTTTTATTGTTAGAACCAATCCCAATACCAATACATTAGCGTCCCCTTTAATTTCAAACGAAAACTACTTTTATGATCAGGAGATATTCACATCGGCAGCAACTTACACCTTTGGTGGGTATAATAAACCGGGCCTTTATGGAATAGATGTTTTGGCATTTGATGTTCAGGACTTAAATAGCGGAACACCAGA
Source organism: Bacteroidota bacterium (assembly GCA_963169675.1). Taxonomy (GTDB): domain Bacteria; phylum Bacteroidota; class Bacteroidia; order AKYH767-A; family OLB10; genus JADKJB01. The sequence continues at coordinate 4,241 of CAUJFJ010000113.1, read as the reverse complement.
GGAGTATAATTTCAGGTCATCGGCATGGAATCATATTCCGGTTATTGTTAAAGGGGCAACTGAACAAACGCTGTACTTTAACATCAAAGACAGTTATGAGCAGGATGCCGGTCCCACAGGAGTAAGAAAGCAGGCATATCTGAATGGTTTGTTAATATGGGAAGAAGATATATCCCAGGGAGGTACGGGCTGGGAATATATTGAAGTAGACTTAAGAGGTCTTGCAGTAGATCAAGTCACGGAAATATTTTCTGCACTCAAAACCGATGGTACCCCAAATATATTATCATTTAGTATATCTATAGCAGCCTCGGTTTCCAGTGTAGATGTTGCCGGTTTGTATGTATGGATTGATGATATTTACATTCCGGTCACAGGAAGTGTTAATGGTGATAATTTGATAAAAGATGGTACCGTAGAACTGACAAAATCGGCATGTTCTACCTGTGACTGGTTTATAAATACCTCAGGCAACGCAAATGTCACCGGATGTGGATCAACTTCAGCGGGAGTTCATGAGAAAGAAAAAAAATCGGGCAATCGGGCAATTTATTTAAATGTGCCTAATAATAATAACTGTACATTTACCACCACAGACAGGATAGTAGCTTCTGTTGGTACCAACATTGATTTTACCGGCATATTAAATTGTGGAGATTATACATCATCACCCTTTAATTATACGGAAATGGATTATATTATATCCACTCCGGTAACCAAAAGCGGGGCATACTTCATGGCAAACGATATTGTAATTCAACAGGGTGGGAAATTAACTTTAAGTAGCTGCAGTTTGGTGGTGCTACCTCATAGCCCTCCCTATAGAATTCTGATAGAAAGTGGTGGTGAATTAACATTAATATCAACTGCAACGAACGCCACTCGCATTTATTCTTGCGAGGATATGTGGGGCGGAATAGTAAGCACAAATGGAACCATTTTGAGCACTTCAACCCATAAGTCCAAAGTCGAAGATGCCATTACCGCTTTTGATTGCGAAGGTGGGAATTTACAGGTAAGAAATATTGAGTTTAAGAATTGCTGGCAATCTTTCAATTTGCATGCCACATCCACAAACCAGTTCACCTCAAGTTCATATGTGAGAGGCTGTAAGTTTTATTTGTCGGATCATGTGCTGACAAAGTCACCACACGAAGACGAGATACCATTTGTCCACATGGAATTAAACAATATTTCAAACTTCTCATTTCCAATAGGCAACAACGTGGCCGGACTGAAAAACGAATTTTACAATGCAACGAATGGTATCATTGTTAAAAATAGTTTATTTACGTTGTATAACAATTATTTTTACAATATACATAGTGTTGTCCCGGTAAATAGTGGTACAAGAAATTATGGACGAGGAGTTTCAATTTTTAATACAACGCTGGCCGGAGGCACAACGTTATTGGGAGGGTCGGGAACAAACGAAGGAAATTTCTTTGAAAATGTAAACCTGGGAATCCAAATTTACAATTCATGTCCAACCTGTAATTATAGCATCACCAATAATCGTTTGGACAATACTAATTATGGTGAAAAAGGTATAGGAACCTCATTTTACAATACAGCAATAACGGTTCAAGGACCGTTTAGCATTTCTGGTCCGATTGTAGAAATATTCGATAACACCATTTTGAATAACCGAATTGGTATTCACACAATAAATATCAACAACCTCATAATTGGAACACCCGATCCTGTTTTAACCACATCGAATCCAGCGAAAGGAAACACAATCACATACAATACCATGGTTGCTAATTCGGAGAACCGTGCCATTTGGGTACAAAATTCAGCTAATGCTCAAATCAATGATAATGTTATAAGCAACACCGACCAAAACACAATAGCATCGTATGCCGCCATTGAAATGAGTGATGCAATTAATGGCAGAGTTCGTAGAAACACACTCAGTGGAATTGGTATAAACAGCGGATTTGGAATGTTGTTTAGAAATGCTTGCGATTTAACCTACCTCGAATGTAACAGCATTAGTGATTTTAATAAAGGTATACGACTTGTTGATGCGGAATTGACTGAACAGGGGCTTCCTCCTTCTACCCCAACCGGAACAGATGGAGAGGGATGGAAAAATGAATGGAATGCTAACATAGCATTTACTGACCGGGTGGTTGGAAATACAATTAGTAACAACCCAATACCCTGGTACCACAACGGGGATGAATTGTCAATTTTTAGCCCTAGTGAGAATTTATCCTTTGTGGTTAGGCCATTCAAAAATCAAATTCCAATGGCCGATTGTGACAATCCAACATACAGGGGGTTTGACAGAGATCTGGTTTACGGACCTATTTTGGGAGATACAGCTTATTACTATTCAAATGAAGCTGCCAACAATTATTTAGCAAAAAAGAAGACTTATGAGATTTTAAAATCTGATACATCACTTTTGACAACCGGAAGAAATACGGATTCCACATTTTATGACTTCTTTTTTGAAATGCAAAACAGCAATCTGGAATTTTTGACTTTGCCTGAAAATCTGACAGAACTTTCACTCGATTCTTTGTATGCATCGAATGTGGCAATAAATGATACCAATGACATCGAAGCAAATCAAAAAGTGGTGAATGCAATTTACTTAAACTCACTCATTGAAAATGCTGATTTTTCGCCAACGGATACTGTGACTTTAACAGATATATCATGGCAGCAAACTGCGGTTGCAGGTAAGGCTGTGTATTTTTCAAGAGCTTTGTTGTTTTTGGAAGTGCATGAAAATATCCCTGAATTGAGAATGATGCCTACTGTCACTCAATCAAATTTAGCCTCAAATACTTCGAGTAGATTTCAGCAATTGAAATTATTTCCTAATCCTACTTCCCAATCACTATTTATTGAAAAAGATCCACAATTAATATTGAAAAGAATTGAATTTCAAAATACCATGGGGGAGACCATATTCATTTCTACTTCAGATATTAATTTGCTGCAAATTGAATGGCTAAATTCTGGAATATACTTATTAAAAGCATATGATGCTGATGGCAAAATTTGGTACAGTTCATTTACTAAAATTGACTGACATTCTTCACGGTATCCACAATGTGTGACTACCGTAATGTTTTATAAATTATGAAAATAAAAATAGTATTTCTGTTCGTTATTGGTTTAACTTGTTTCAATTGCGAGGCCCAATTTAAAAACAATGTGTGGTGTTTTGGTGATAGTGTAGGTATTAGATTTGATCAGGGATCAATACAGTTATTTAATTCTTCATCTGTTACCACTGGAGGAGGCTGTTCAGTTTCTGATTCTATTGGCAATTTGTTATTTTACACAAATACAAGTTATTATTTTTTATGGAACCAGGGGTTTGTCTCTTTAGGTGTTGTATGGGACCGATTTCATAATTTGATGCAAAACGGAGACACTTTAATTGGTTCATCATTATTTCAGGAACAGGTTATCGTCCCATGGCCAGATTCCTCCCATCTTTTTTATATTTTTACACCTAGTGTATTGTTTTTTTATGGATTTTGGTATTCAGTAGTCGATTTGAATCAAAATGGAGGATTAGGGGCTGTGGTTCAAAAAAATGTGCAGATGACCAATTACAAGGCTTCAGATTGTGTAGCAGCTGTAAAACATGGCAATGGCAGAGACTGGTGGGTGTTTTTCAGAAGATATGATGTGGTAAATGATTCCATGTACAGGTATTTGATTACTCCCTTAGGTATCGAAGGACCGTTCGTTCAAAATATCGGCACTCCAACTGATAATGGATTAACACATACGACTTTTTCAGAAGATGGATCCAAATATTTGGTGGTTAATTACCGAGGTATGATTGAAGTGTACGATGTTGATAGGTGCAGCGGAATGTTTACAAATGTAACCAATATAGAAAATGAAAGACCTCCTTCCTTAGTCCCAAAATATGCAGGTAATGCTTTTTCAGCTTCAGGCCGTTATATTTATGTTAGTACCACAGATAATCCCGACACTTACCTGTATCAGTTCGATTTATTAGCTCCTGATATATCAGCGTCCAAAACTCTCATTTATACAGTTCAAAATCCTTCATATTTTGGCTTTCTGCGTCTGGCTCCAGATGGTAAAATTTATTGTTCACATAATTATTATGATGGCATTAATACATATCCATACACCGATAGTTTAAATAATAGTTTCAACCAAAACATGAGCGTCATAAATTATCCGGATAGCGCTGGAACTGCATGCGATTTTTCTCCATTTAGTTTTTACCTGGG
>CAUJFJ010000112.1 GCA_963169675.1 Bacteroidota bacterium | reverse complement strand
ATCTGTGTTGCCGGACAACTTTCATGCGGATACACTGGTCCACAACGTTGTTTGACTGTTACAAACACCGTTGCAACACTTGGAACAATGAGTGGTGCATTTGCAGTATGTCCCGGACAAACCGGATTGGTATTCAGTATTCCAGCGGTTGCCGGAGCTGCAACATATACATGGACAACTCCTGCCGGTGTAACAGTTACATCAGGAGCCGGAACTAACTCAGTAACGGTATCTGTAAACAATAGCTTTACGGTAGGAAATATTTGTGTAACAGCTACGTCAATCTGCGGTATTGTTTCTCCACAACGCTGTAAAACTATCAGTTCAATCAAGCCAAATACGCCAGGAAATATTGTTGGAAATTCAACAGGTGTATGTAATGCTACAGTTACCTACTCTGTAACTGCTGTAGCTGGTGTAACCAGTTATAACTGGACTGCTCCTGCCGGCGCAACATTTGCAACGCCAAATGGAACGAATACTATTGATGTTACTTTCCCTTCTAACTTCACTACTGGTCAGTTATGTGTTGTAGCGGTGAATGGTTGCGGATCAAGTACTGCCCGTTGCGTAACAGTAAAAGGAGCTCCCGGAACAGCCGGTACTATTTCAGATCCAGGTGTTGTTTGTGCTAATGATCAGGGAATTCAGTTTACTATAACTCCTGTGTTTGGTGCAACAAACTATAACTGGACAGTACCTGCCGGAGCTAACATCGTTGCCGGTCAGGGAACAACAACATTGACTGTTGATTGGGGGACCAATAGCGGAAATGTTGGCGTTACTGCATCCAATTCTTGTGGTAATTCAGGAACAAGAACACGTTCTGTAGTTATTACCTGCCGTAACTCATCAAGCATTCTTCCTTCAGCTGAAGTAGTAGCTTATCCGAATCCGGTTAGCAGCGAGCTTACAGTTGAGATGAATACCTTGAGTGCAGGAAACTATTCATTGACGATGACTGATCTTACCGGACGCGTAATGCTTCAACAGGCATTTGCTGCAATTGAAGGTAAGAATGAATCGAAACTGGATGTGAGCAACTACGCAAAAGGTGTGTATCTGTTAACAGTGAAATCAGAAACCGGATTTACAAAACAAATTCGCGTTACTGTACAGTAAAAATAAAAATGGTTAACCAAAAGGCGGCAGATTTTTCTGCCGCCTTTTTTATTGTCCTTTTGGGTAGACTTTCTGAATGGCTTCCATTCGCGTGGTTACCTGAAGTTTTTCGTAAATATTTCTTGCATGTTTACGAACGGTTTCCACACTGATATTCTTTCGGGCAGCAATTTCTTTATACATCAAACCTCCGGCAAGTAAATCCAGAATTTCTTTTTCCCGTGTTGTAAGCTGACCATCATGTACTCCTCCGGTAGGCTTTGCAGTAAATGAACTTACCACCAATCGTGCAATTTGAGTGCTCATGGGCGAACCACCATTCATGACTTCCCGGATAGCTGCAACCAGATGATCACCGGTAGTGTTTTTTATAAGGTACCCGGTTGCTCCACTGCACAAAGCATTGAAAATATATTGGGGATTTTCAAAAACAGTACTTATTAAAAACTGTACTTCAGGTCGTTTGGGCTTTGCTTCAGCAATAACTTCAATGCCATTTTTCCCCGGCATATTTATATCCATTAAAACAACATCACATGTGATGTCATTGAATGCCTTTAGGAAGTTTTCTCCATTGCTGTATGACCTCACAAATTCTATATCGGTTTCATAAGACAAAATCTCTTCCACCAGTTTTCTGATCTCCTGATCATCTTCTACTATAACTACTTTTATCTTTTTCATGCTGCTAGTCATAATAATTTTCCGTCAACTTTAATTTTGCAACCTTTACCTGGTTCTGATTCAATGACGTAGTTAAAACCAATTTGTTTCATCCTTTGACCCATATTGTTTAACCCATTTCCGCTTGAGGCAATCCCTGTGTCCATACCAATTCCATTGTCGGAAACAATCAACTCCAGAATATTTTCTACAATCTTTAATTGTATCGTAATTTCAGATGCATTCGAATATTTTGCAGCATTGTTAAGCGATTCCTTCATTACCAAAAATATGTTTCTTCGTTTTTCCGGGTCTAATGGAATCGATTCATATTTTTCAGGGAAATGCAATTGATAGGAAATACCGATATCATCCAAGTACTTTTGTGCATAGGTTTTCATATACGTCCCCAGCCCTTCAATAGTATCGCTATGTGGGTTCACGGCCCAGACAATTTCATTTAAAGATGCACTAACCTGACGGGAGTATTGTGTAATTTTAGAAAGTGATTCATCTACTGCCTCCGGTTGGTTGCTCAGTTTTTTACGTGCTAATCCACTCAGCATAGTAATCCGGGTTAATCCCGAACCTAGTTCATCATGAATATCTCTTGCTATATTAACTCTTACATGTTGTTCTGCTCTTTGTTTTTCGGTCATTACCAAGGTCTCTTGTGTTTCACGAAGCTTAGTATACGATACCCTCAGTTTTTTATTTAAGCGGAATAGAAGGATAGCCACTGCAATTACAAAAACCAATCCAGCGATTGCTACATTTCGAATCAAAGTTGTTCTCTTTACCTTTTCCTCCGTAATCGCAGCTTGTTTTGCAAATTCAGCCTTTTGAACTTCTTTTTCTTTTTCGAATTCAAATTTTAATGAAATGGAATTTAGTTCTCTGGCTTTATCAGTGTTGATATCCTCTGAATAGTAGTCAACACATTTATCAATCATTTTAATGGATTCTGAATATTGTCCCGAAGCAGCCAATACTAAAGCAATGTATTTTGAAGTGCCGAACATGTTATAAGCATTTTCTGATTCTTTAGCATAATCGTATCCGGTTTGAAAATATTTTGTGGCTGTTTTAATGTTACCTTTTTCATATTCCACCCTTCCTAAATAGGCAAAATACTGAGCTTGTTGTGCCGGATTTTCAAATTCATTGATATATTCTGATATACTGGCTAACCAGGTTCCACAATCTTGCTGTTTATTAGACTTGAATTTTTGTTCGCATAAGCTCAGGACACCATTTGCATAATTATTGTAGTCTCCAACTTCTTTATAAATTTCCAATCCCTCCTGTAAAAATAGCATAGCGCTATCGATGCTCAATTCCAGATCATAATATAAGGAACTTTTCCCGCAAAGGGCATTGGCATAACTGCCACGGTATGGTGTGTTTTGTAAAATTGAAATGGCTTTGGAATTATATTGCAATGCTGTTTTGTAATCCTCCATCTCCCGATGGGTGTAAGCAATGTAAGTATATGCTGCTCCAATATCTTTTACACTATTAATTTTTTCTGCACGCTTCAAATACAACTGCTGCTCTATAAGTGATTCCGGATATTTTGACAATAATTGGAATGAAATACCTCTTAACTTGTAAAAATGCATCAGGTATTTATTGATGTATTCCAGTGTTTTTTCATTTTTAAAAGTTTTTAAATCCTTCGTAAGTTCTGTCACATTGCTATTGCAAATCATCAGGCAACTGTCAAATTCCGAAGCATTCACGAAATCCCCTGCTATTCGTATTTGATCTTTGTAATAAGCCGTATCAATTACATCAGGATTGGCATTACTTGCTTCTGGCGATGGATGCTCAGCAACAGATAAAAATACAAAGTGACTTAAGATAAAAGTCAGTGTAACTATGGATAGTATAAATTTCTTCAGCCGATTGAGATGCATATTATTTTGGTTTTAACCGAATGATATTTCCATGGTTCTAAGATCAACAAGCATTCTTTTCTCTTTTATTGCTGATGAGGTAATGCCTGTTATATCCTTAATAATTTCTAATCCTGCAATATTTGCCAGGATGGCATTCGTGGCTGCCATACTAGGTGCAATGTAAGACTCATTGTGTGATTTAAAATGTTTCGGCTGAGACTCAATAACCGGTTTCCAGGATTCAAATAATTCTTCGTAGCGCTTTGTTTGTGGCCCCAGCAACGGACCAACCAGTCCCTGATAAGCCATGTAACCACATTTTACATATTTAAATTGATGCTTTTGGCACAAGGCAGAAGCCCATAATACCAGATGAGGTGGATGGTCTGCAGATAATACCAGGTAATTTACTGGCCCGTTATCATTGATCAGAATATCTAATTCTTCCTGTGAATGTACTTTGGTCTCAATACCTTTCAGTTCAATGGTGCTGTTTAATGCACTTAAATGTGCTGTTGCGGATGTTATTTTTGATTTTCCTATATCACTTTCCCTGAAAAGAATTTGTCTGTTTAAATTAGATAATTCTACCACATCAAAGTCAACCAGTGTTATTTTCCCTATACCGGCAGCAGCAAATGCCATTGCCATATAGTTGCCAATTCCACCAATGCCAAGGATCATGACATGTGTATCTGATAGTTTATGTTGGTATGGATCAGTCGATGAATCTGCCACAGGAGCTATAGCGTCAAAAAGTAACTGCTGTCGGTGATAGCGACCAGGTTTATTTTGACTAGCAGGATCAACCCATTCTAATACTCCAAGTTCAATAAACTTACCAAGTAACAGCTCTGTTTCTTGAAGCGTTATGGTTAGTTGCTTACTCAGTTCATCGCAAACAGAATCATAGTTTGAATTTTGCTGAATAACAGACACAATGGTGTCGATCATTTTGCCGGATGGAATACGTATGGAATCATCTAATGTTTTAATGAATGATACAATACCATCTTTTTCAAGAATATGTAAATAGGGTTTTATACGAATGTTTTTCGTCATAAAATCAATTGTAGTCCCAGCCGCCGCCTCCCTTTTGATTATTAGTTATGGGATGCTGTTGTTCGGAACGGGCTTTGCTTGTTTGTTGTTGATTATTTTCCAGTTCTTTTTTACTCTTTTCGGGAATTGAATTTAGGCTCATCACCGATGTGAGAAAGATAATTAAAGTTTCAGAGATCATAACAATTTGTTTTAAATATTAGAATTGATTAGTTTTATTGATTTGACTTTTAGATCAGATTTTAGTTGTGATCCCAACCACCACGCATGCCGGATGAATTAGAAGCAGTGTGTGTTTGAACAACTTCTATTTGTTTTTCCGGATGAATTACATCCTTTTTCTCAGCCGTTGCCGGTTGATTTAAGCTGATAATCGAAGTAAGGAACAGGAGTAGTGATTCTGTGATCATGGCTTCTCTTTTTAATATTAATTACGATCCCATCCACCTCTGAGCAATGCAGGCGATGTTTCAATAGTAGCATGTTTAACTTCTGTTTGCTGCTTTACCTCTGTTAATGAGGATTTATTGATTTCTGCCGGTTGATTCATACTCATTACTGTAGTGAGGAAGATCATTAATGTTTCTGTAATCATGGTGTTGTTGTATTTGATGAAGTAAAATTACGTAACCGGGGAAGGCACTTCCATACTACTTTGGTGGTACATAAAGGTAAAGTATAGAAAATCAAATAGATACGATCTTGATCGTAGTTATAAAAGTCAATAAAACGATTAGCTTTTCTATGCCTTTCCTGTTAATGAGGATGGATTTTCCCCCAATTCAGCATTTCGGACAGGTATAAATACGGGGGGAAAATACGGGGTAGGGGTTATAACTGCACTTATACTTTTGGCAAAACTCCTTTCGGAGACTTATGCTGCAACGAACTTCACATTATAAATCAAAATTTAAATCCATTATGAGAAAAAATTACATCAGTTTAATGGTTGGGATATTAATCTCGCTATACCTGTCGACTTCAGGATATTCCCAAGACGATAAAAAAGATTGCTGCTTTCGCAAAAAGGAACCACTGACACATATTATTGAATTCGATAAAGATGGGAAGGTAATTTCGGACTTGCCGGAGAGGATTGATGTTGGTGACGACATCAAGTATAGTTATAAAAATCAGACTGGCTTTGGTTCACAAGTAAAATTGGAACTAATGAAAACTCTGTCTAATTCAATTTCAAGTATAAGAAGTAAAAATTCAATTGTAGAATATGGAAATTTATTTCCTTTATTCATTACAAATCCAACAGTTGATCACAATGTTGATTCGTCAAATTTCTTATTTCAAATGAAAGCGATCTCCAAGGACCTTGAAACTTTTATTAATATTCTCAACCAGGATAATAAAATAGAAGGTGAATCTATTCCATCTTTTGATCCAAAGGATATTTTTCACTCAAAGCCAAGTGCCACAGCTATTGACGCGTCAATGAATAAAATAGAATTCGAACTAAGGATAAAAAACATAAATACAATTTATTCTGAATATTTCAATAAACACAAATCATTAATCCCGGAATTACCACATTCAAAAAAAATGCTGGAATATCAAAGCAAATTTGATTCAATTAGTAATGAATACGCAAGGTTTCTCAAGTCAAATCGAACTTGTGAGGATGCTATTAAATTGGAGCAAGTTTTATTGGAAAACGACAGTAGTATAGAAGAATTATTGAAACTTGATTTAAAAACTTGGCTTACAAAATGGATTTGGTTAAATGGAAGTTCATTTAATTTGAATCCATTTTCTCAAACAACTTCAACAACATTGAGTGAATCTGATTTAGATAAAATTGCCCAAATTCCAGTTTTGGAAAGTAAAATCACTTCATGGAAAACTTTAATTGAGAAAAAGGAAAATACAAAGTATGATCTGAGTTTGGTTGATTCAATTGCAATTGCTAATCAATTGTTGTATAAGGCCAGATCTTTAGAAGATAAACAAAGGCAACTTGAATTAAATAAAAACAGAACTTATCAGAAAGATGAACTTTTATATAAAGGAGTGCTCTACACCAGTAATGAAAGCAATAGGTTTTTTATGAGGAATCATGATGCTGCAAATAGCTATCAATTGGAGATTGAAACAAGTGAGTATTATTTGGAAAGTGATAAAGTTAAATATCTGATTCATAATCAAGTTTCAAATAAAGAAACTGCCATAAATGAAAGTGTCGTTCCAACAGAGGATATGGCTGATTTGACGAAAGAACTTTTAAGTATTATCAATGTTGTTTATAAAGCTTCTGCTCAAATAACGCCAGAAAAAATTGCTTCAGACAATAATAAATCAAAAATCGATAGCAATTGTGATTTATCAAATCTTAATGCAAAAATAATTAATTTTAATGCCGCCAAAACTAAATTATACTGGATTCAAAGACAGTCTGCAGTTATTCCTATGGAGCCATTAGTTGCCGATGAAACTCCCAAATACAGAACCGAAGAAGCAGGGCCAACAAAAAATGTAGAAGCGCCTGCAAAAGTTACTTATGTGCTACGTGAACGACCATTTGGCAGCCACCCGGATACCGTTGGAACCACCGTGATAGACAGTGTTAGCTATAAAG
>CAUJFJ010000111.1 GCA_963169675.1 Bacteroidota bacterium | reverse complement strand
AAGAAGTTAAAGTAATTGAAACAGGTTCTGTTACTGATGCTTCCGGAATAACTTATAAAACTGTTAAAATTGGCGGGCAGTGGTGGATGGCTGAAGATCTAAAAACTACGGTCTACAGAGATGGGTCACCAATTACTCAGTCTCAGACATTAACATCATGGTCAACGGACCAGGAAGGTTATTGTATTTACGATAATAATCCTGCTGCGCCAGGTTTATTGTATAACTGGTTTGCTGTAACTGATTCACGGAATATAGCTCCTGAAGGATGGAGGGTACCCACCGATCAGGACTGGAAAATCTTAGAACAATACCTGGGTATGAATGCTTCCGATGCTGACAGAACAGGTTGGAGAGGAAGTAATCAAGGTGAGCAATTGAAAAGTTTTGGAACTACCGGATGGCAGCGTTATGGAGATGTTTGGCCTACAAATTCTTCTGGCTTTACTGCTCTTGCCGGTGCTTGCCGACTTCCAAACGCTACATTTGGTAATCCGGGATTATTCAGTACGGGTTTTTGGTGGACAATTTCTGAAAATGACACTGAAGAAGCCTGGTATCGTCATCTTGATTATAAATCAAAAAACGTATTCCGATACCATTCCGATAAAAATTATGGATTTAGTATCAGATGTATAAAAGAATAAAAACTGTTTTAAATGTTTGTTGATGTTGGTCCGGAATTATCCGGACTTTTTTTTTTGAAGTGAACAGCTTCTTTTCCGGTTTCGTTTTTCCAATCTGTTAATCTTAACCTAACGTAAATGGTGCTCTTCTTTAACGATTTCATAAATTGAAACGCTAGGTGTAAACATGTTGACGGGGGATATTTGTGGTGTTCAAAAAAAGGAACTACTCTAAATCGAATTCTAACCAATTAATCTAAAAACATGAAAAAAACAATGTCAAAAATGATGCTTACTGCCCTTATCGCAGTTTCATCTGCTGCAACGGGAGTTGCACAAACTAACTTAGGCGCCGATTGCGGTTGTCCTGCGGTGGGAAGCCGTACATCTGTTAACATGTCAACACTTGCTGTTTCTGGTGGTGCTACTGATGGTGACTTAACTGCTACCAACACTATCCTTACTTGCGACAAAATCTATGTGCTTGACAAAAAAATCTTTGTTCCATCTGGAAAATCAATTACCATTCAACCAGGTACCTTGATCAAAGCTAACACCAGTTTAACTCCAGGAGATGCAACTGCATTAGTAGTTTCAAGAGGTGGTAAAATCTTTGCAGCAGGAACACAATCTTGCCCAATCGTTTTCACTGCTGCTGCTGATCCAATGAACGGAACTTATGGTGTTACCAATCAGGGACAATGGGGTGGACTTGTAATCTTAGGAAAAGCTAAGAACAACCTGGTAGCAGGAAATACCCTTGCGATTTCTACCGGAGTTGGTATCATTGAAGGATTTGCTACAGCTGATCCACGTGCTTATTATGGTGAAGCTCCAGGTTCTGAAGATGCAAATGACAATTCAGGTATCGTTCAGTATGTTTCATTGCGTCACGGTGGTGCTACAGTTGGACCAAACAATGAATTGAACGGTCTTACTTTAGGATCAGTAGGAAGAGGAACTACTCTTGATCACATTGAAGTTGTTGCTAACAGTGATGACGGAATTGAGTTCTTTGGTGGAACTGTTGATTTGAAATACGGAGTTGTTATGTTCAATGATGACGATGGTTTCGATTGGGATCAGGGTTGGTCAGGTAAAGGTCAGTTCTGGGTAGTTGTTAAAGTTGGAACTAAAGGTGACAATGGTTTTGAAATTGATGGTGATGACAACACAAGCGGTGCTGCTCCTCTTTCTCATCCTTTTGTTTACAATGCAACCTTTATTGGTGATGCAACTGATGCTGGTATTGAAGCAAAAGAATTAACTGAAGGAGAAATCTACAATTCAATTCTTGCTAACTATGCACAAGGTTTTAACCTGTACAATGTTCGTGCTGGTGGTGATGCTTACGGAAAATGGAATGGTGGTCAGTTAAAAGTTAATAACTGTACTTTCATTGGTAACGTTGCTGGTTTTACTATCCAAACTGCTGGTAACACTATCACTCCTGCTGCAGGAGCTGATTTGACCAAATTTAATACTGATGGAAACATCGTTGCTGCTTCAGTTCCAGGATTTGACTTTGCTTATGCAATGAACCTTACTACAAATGCAATTACTGATCAGTATGATGCTTCTCCAAATCCAAGTCTTACAAGCAGCATTACTCCTCCGGTAGATGGTTTCTTTAAGCCAGTTACTTACAGAGGTGCATTTGCTGACGGTGAAACTTCATGGATGACTAACTGGACTTATTCTGCATTCGTTGATGCATCAAATGGTCTTGTGAATTGCCCAACTGATTTGAATGGTGACGGTATCACTAAAGTTGAAGATTTCTTGATCCTTGTAGGACAGTTTAACTTGTCTTGCGATTAATATTTATTAAATAAACCCAAACTTAATAATTAGAAAAAAACTTATCTATATGAAAAAATATTTAATTGGCTTATGCCTCTTATTATCAGGTACCTTCGTAAAGTCTCAGGGACTTGAAGGTATCGTAGTGGAAAAATTCTACGTGTCGAATGCCGCAGATGGCTCCGGCAGTGTTGGAACGCTTCCTCCCGGTTCTGTAACATGGAGATTCTATGTTGATATGGCTCCAGGATATATATTCCAGGCAGCTTACGGAGATGGTAACCACTTGCTTCGTTTCCAGACTTCTACAACCTTCTTTAATAATGAAGACAGAGGTTCTACTAATGCAAATGCAATTGGTTTTAACTTTATCGATGACAACACTGTAATGTTAGATTCGTATCTTTCGGCAGGTGCAACTTGCAGCAACCGTTTCGGTGTTCTTAAATCAGAAGATGATGCAGTTGGTCAGGTTGTTAACAGCAACGGTTTATTACAAAATGCTGATCCTTCAGCAGGCATTCCTTTGACTTCACGTGATGGTCAAACAGGTACTGCAGGTGCTCCTTCTGCATTCACAGAATTAGGTTTAGCTTCAGCATTGTCAGTATTAGATGCAACCAGCGGTGCAGGTTCTATCCTTTCAACTAACAATGGTTCTTGGGCTTCTTTGGCTGGTGCTTCCGGTCCAACTGCTACTAACCGTGTTTTGATTGCACAAATCACAACTGATGGTGTATTACAGTTCGAACTTAACGTTCAGATCCGTAGTGCTGCAAACGTGGTTGAGAATTATGTTGCTTCAAGTCCAGTTGGAACTGAGCAAGTATTCGCAGGTTTGTCTGGTACATTAAACCAGGCTAACGCTTCTCCTACAATTTCTATTACTGCTCCTACTGCAGGAAGTACTTATTTGACTGGAGATCCTGTTACTATTGATGCTACAGCAGCTGATGCTGATGGTACAGTAGCTAACGTTCAGTTTTTGGTTGATGGTGTGGTTGTAGGAAGCGATGCTACTGCTCCATATTCATTTACATGGACAAGTACTGTTGGTGCTCATTCTTTAACTGCACGTGCAACAGATAACTTAGGTGCTCAAACAACTTCTGCACCTGTAGGAATTACAGTAGGTAACGTTATTGCTCCAACTGTTGCAATTACATCTCCAACTTCAGGTTCTACATTTGTTCTTGGTGACGTAGTAAATATCACAGCTAACGCTAGTGATGCAGATGGAACTGTTTCTCAGGTTGAATTCTTTGTAAATGGTGTATCAGTTGGTGTTGATGCTACAACTCCTTATGCTTTTGCATGGCAGTCAGTAGTTGGTAACTCTAGCTTAACTGCTGTAGCTACTGATGATGATAATGCTACTACAACTTCAGCTCCGATTTCAATCTCTGTATTCGATTCAAGCAGTGCTTATGTGATTTCAACTTCATCTAATCCTTGCTCAGCAAATACATTCTGCCTTCCAATCGTTGCGATCACTCCAGTTAATGATGTAATCGGATACGATATCGTTCTTGAGTATGACAATACTAAGGTTCTTCCTTCTGGTGTTGTTTCTGTTGGAAATGCTTTAATCAACCCTGCTATCACTTCAACTGCTAACAGTATTGATAATGCAAATGGTAAAATGTACATTTCTGTGTTCTTTAACGCTTCTGCACCAATTACTGCTGAATTTAATGGTTCAGGTCAGTTATTGTGTGTTGAGTTTACTAGAACTTCCGGATTCAGCTCTGTTGATACTGCTGCTTTCTCTGTATCTTCTTTACAGGAAAGTTATTTCAATGGTGTACTTCCTAAAGTTGTTAGCCCGGGTGAATATATCACCTTCCAGGAAAGCGATTATTCAAGCAACCTGAAGTTCTGGTTTGATGGTAGCCCAATCCGCTACAATCCAGCTGTTCCAACTGATTATGTTATCACTAACATCTATGGATCTAACTTAACTTGTACTTCAATTTCAGCTACTGCTGTTCAACCTGATTTAGCTGGTAATTTCACTTACGATATCGCTAACGGTCCTTCAATCGATATCCGTAAAGATATCCCTGCAACAACTTCTGTTCAACCTGTAGTTAACGGATTTGATGCATTCCTTACCCGTCGTGTTCTTATCAACGATCCTACTTATATCCCTTCAGTTTATTCATTGATCGCAATGGATGTTAATATTGATGGTGTAGTGAGTGCTGGTGACTTGTCACAGATCAATCAGCGTGCTGTATTGATCCTTGGAGAATTCAGACAAGCATGGAATTACTCTGCTGGTGGTGTTTCTAACGGTGAACTTTCAAAAGACTGGTTGTTCGTTGATCAAACAACTTTGAACTCTGATCCATCTTTTATCATCTCTGCAAACTTCCCATTCTCTGATGGATCCGGATATGATAAATCAAATGTTCCTGTACTTGATTTCTGTATTGAAGTTCCTGTATTCTCTTCTCCATCATGCTCTGTATTCGGAATCGAATCTTATACAGGTATCTTAATGGGTGATGTGAATGGTAACTATGCAACTGTTGTTCCTAACGGAGCATTCCGTACTGCTGCTAACGATAAAATGGTTTTCGATCTTACTAAAGCTGTTGTTGAAAATGGTGTAATTGAAGTTCCGGTTTATGCTACTGCTGCTGAAACTGTAAATTCACTTGACTTCGCTATGATGTTTAATGCTTCTAAAATGTCTTTCAAAGAAGTTAGAACAAATGAAAGCAACTTAGAGTCATTATCTTTCTTCAATACTGCTGGTCAGGCTTTACGTTTCACTTCATATAGCCTTGAGTCAATTGATCTTACTAAATCAGTTGGATCAGTTATATTCGAAACAGCTTCTGAATTAACTGCTGAAGACTTCAATTCAATTGAAGCATTCATCAATGGTGAAAGAGTTGCTGCTGAAGTTATCGGAAATCGTGCTGCAGTTAGTGATGTAATGGTAAATGTTTACCCAAATCCTGCTTCTTCTTCAATCAATGTTCTTCTTTCTGAAGATGCTTCAGTAGAGATCTTTGATATGAACGGAAAAGTTGTTGTTTCTGAATCAGGTGTGAAAGCATTTGAGAAGTATTCTATCAATACTCAACATCTTGCAAAAGGTGTTTATACTTTGAAAGCTTCTAATGCAGGTTTCGTAACTGTTCAAAAAGTAGTTATCCAGTAATTATAGTATTAAAGTTTGATTCTTTTCTCAACCGGGCTGTCCGTTCATGACAGCCCGGTTTTTTTGTTAAAAAAAGTACCTGTTTTTCTTATGCTAATCTTAAGTATATATCATTTTTGATTATTTAAACCAATTAGATACCAATAGTAATGTTGCGGTAACACTTTTAAATGTTGCCATTTTTACTTTTACACGAAATGAAATACCCCAGAAAATATAGTAATGTTGAAGCCGGATTAAATTTGGTGTGCCTGCAGTTTGTCTGCTTTGTTCTGCTATTTCTAACTTTAACCACTACGGCAAAGGCAAACGACAATTTTCTTATTTCTAATCAGGACACAATAATTTTTGATTTTTCTAATGCTGTTTGCGCTTCAGGTTATATGGAAGTGCCAGTTCGTTTTAATTCTGATGAACAGGTTTATGCAATGGACTTCGCATTAAAGTTCAATCCTGCAGTTTTTACGTATATTTCTGTGACAACTCACAAAGCATACTTATCTGTATCTGCAAATTACAATAGCGGTGACAGCACTTTGCGATTTTCTTCCAGTAGCCTGCAGGTTATTGATAATAACACAACCCTGGTTTCTGTCAGATTTTCATTACCCGTTTCTCAAATTGATTATGCTGATTTTGTATCTGTTTATACATTACTTAATGGGGATGATTGCAGTGCTAAAGCTATTGAACCTTTGCCCGCCGGTTCTATAACTCCCGGTGGCGATACTTCTATTCTTCCCGGTGATTCACTTTCATTAAGTTTTGTACCAAATCCTGCATTAAGTTACATCTGGTCTACGGGACAAACTGCCAGTACCATATATGTTAATACACCGGGCATTTATTCACTAACTACTTTTTATGGAAATGGTTGCCAGACGGTAAATTCGATATTGATCACTGAAGCAAATCCATTGCCTGTTACTTATCTTTATTTTGATGTATTTCAAGATAAAGAAAATGTTGAAGTTATATGGGCCACTGCTACCGAATTGAACTGTGACTATTTTAATATCGAAAGAAGTTCTGATCTGGAAGATTGGATGACGCTGGCTTCCGTGGAAGGTGCCGGAAATTCAAACACTGTGACAGATTATACTTTCGCAGATAATAAACCTTTATCCGGACTAAATTATTATCGGTTAAATCAGGTCGATTACAACGGAGAATTTAGCCATTCTCTGGTGATTGCTATCGATTTTGATACTCCGCTTTCTGAATCGGAACTTATAATCTTCCCAAATCCGGTTTCCGGAAATAAAATCCAGTTTAAATCTCGCGGATTTAATGCAAGTACTGTTACGGTGCGACTAACAAGTATATTGGGAAGGTCCTGTGAGGTACAACTTATTGAATATCAAAAAAATGTAGGAGTGGTCACCCTGCCAGGCACCATGGCAGAAGGGTTCTATTTTATAACGGTTACAGATGGGTTTAATACGCTGTCAACACCATTTTTCTTTAATAAATAGTCATAACATAATCTTTACAAAAGCATAATTTTAAATGTATTCAATCGGGCAAACGGTTGTATAGTTTTGAGGCAAAATAAGGAAAATGAAAAATTATTACACGCTCATAGTTGTTTGCTGCTCATTGCTGCTATTAACAGGTTCGAAAGGATTTGCTCAGGAAGCAAAATTCACCTCACAGGGAAATAATCCAAATACATTGGTTATCGATAGTCAGGATTCAGTTTATTTCGATTTATTCAATGCAACTGTTGTTGGATCCACAATCGATTTTCCGGTTTATGTTAAATCAGATGATGTAATTAATGCGTTGGATTTTTCATTTAAATATAATGAAAGTGAATTGGAATACGATACTATTTTAAACCTGACCAACTATATTCAACATTTATCCTATTACAATCCGGGCGATTCCACAGTTCGTTTTACTTCTTATAGTTTTACTCAACCTTATACAGCCGATACGCCTTTAGTAATAGTAAGATTTACTTTATTGACAGGTGTCTTTTGCAGCAATGACCTGCTAAATGCAGAAGCATTGCTAAATGGTGATGGTTGCTCCGAAAAAATTATTGAATGTCAATCAACAGGTATCGCTGATGAATTTAATGAAACATCTGTTAGCTTTTACCCTAATCCTACTGATAAAACCTTATTTATAGACGTAGATAAAAAATCGGATTTGGCTATCTATGATATCTCAGGAAAGAATTATCTGATTAATTTTCCACTGGAAGAGAATTTCACCAATGAAATTCCTACTCACAATCTTGCAGAAGGTGTTTACTTCCTGAAAATTAATTATGAAAAGAAAGTGGTTGTTAAAAAATTGGTTATACAACACTATTGATTAAAACAGGGAAAAGAAAGGCGCTCACTCATTCCCGGGAGCGCCTTTCTTTATTTAAAAGCAATATTTATTTGCGTCTATAAGATTTTTCGCTATTCTTCTTCGTGCTTCTTTAGAATTGAAAGGAGCAGTTTTAGTAAACCTTTTTAATCCCATGTGCAACATTCTGTTTTCATCGCCTTCAGCCATGGAATTAATAGCGTTTTTGCCGGCAATGTTTAACCTGTCTATACTGTCATTGAGATGTGTTTTCATGATATCGTGATAAATTGCCGCATCATCATCTTTCATTTCCGTAAGATTTTCTACACGCAGCAAAACTGATTCACTGGTATAAATCTCGATAATCATATCAGCAATATTCATGATGATTTCCTGTTCTTTACCCAATTGCATCATGTATTTCTGAACAGCACTTCCGGCAACCATGAGTGCTGCTTTTTTCATATTAGATAAAGCTTTTTTCTCAGCTGCAAACGGAGTATCTTCTCCACTACCAAAATCCGGAATTGCCATGAGTTCTTTTTGAACATTCTGTGCAGGAGTCATTAAATCCAATTCTCCTTTCATAGCACGTTTCAATAACATATCCAGCATCAATAAACGATTGATTTCGTTTGTGCCTTCAAATATTCTGTTAATGCGGGCATCTCTGTAAGCACGATCCATGGGGTAATCAGCAGAAAATCCATAACCACCAAAAATCTGAACACCTTCATCAACTACATAGTCTAAAACTTCAGAGCCATAAACTTTCAGAATTGCACATTCAACTGCATATTCTTCTGCAGCTCCAAGTAGTGCCTTAGCAAATTCTTTACCTTCCGAAAGTAATTGTTTTTCTTTTTCGTCGATTTGATGTGCAGCACGATAGAGTGACGATTCCATCGCGAAAGTTCTGATTGCCTGTTCAGCAAGTTTGTGTTTGATAGCTCCAAATTTTGCAATCGGAAGTTTAAACTGCTCACGGGTGGAAGCATAGTTTACAGAAGTAGTGATGGCTCTTTTACATCCGCCCAAAGCGGCCCCTGCCAATTTAGCACGACCAATATTCAGGATGTTGAATGCAATCAGGTGGCCTTTGCCAATGTCTCCAAGTAAATTCTCTACCGGTACTTTGCAATCCATGAAAAATACCTGACGGGTAGAGGATCCTTTGATTCCCATTTTATGTTCTTCTTCACCCAGTGTTAGACCGTCATAACCTTTTTCAACTATGAATCCGGTGAATTTGTCGCCATCGATTTGTGCAAATACTACAAATACATCCGCAAAACCTGCATTGGTGATCCACATTTTTTGTCCGTTTAAAATGTAGTGTTTACCATCAGCAGAAAGAACCGCTTTGGTTTTTGCAGCCAATGCATCTGAGCCTGATCCCGGTTCTGTTAAGCAATAAGATGCTTTCCATTCTCCGGAAGCCAGTTTAGGCAGATATTTGTCTTTTTGAGCTTTATTTCCAAAATAGAGGATTGGTAATGTCCCGATTCCGGTGTGGGCAGCCATGGCCACTGCAAAAGAATGTCCTGCTCCTAATTTTTCCGTGATCAGCATTCCGGTAATGAAATCCTTACCAAAACCACCATATTCCTCAGGAACTGAAATTCCCAATAGCCCGAGTTCTCCGGCCTTGTCCATAATTGATTCCATTAACCCGGCTTCCTGGGCATCTATACGATCGAGGTTCGGAAAAACTTCTGCTTCCAGAAATTCATCTGCCATAGAAGCCATCATCAGATGCTCCTCGGAAAAACGTTCAGGAATGAATGTATCTGCTGAAACGGCATCCGTAATAAGGAATTCGCCTCCTTTATGGGTATTGGTGAGTGTTGCTGACATATTTTTTAATATTTATCCCAAATTTACGTAGAATGATACCGGAAAGATATACTTCAACCTAAAATAATTAGTTTAACTGGTGTTTTTGACATCATGCAGACAAAAAAGCCACCCTTCCAGGCGGCTTTTTCTGCTAAATTGTGGCTAAGTGTTAGTCGTTTCCTAAAGTGTAACTGATGCTGAATTTTATGCAGTTATTGGAATTGGAGAAATCATCGCCTCCCTCTGTATCTACTATGTTTGCCAGTCCAAGGTTATAGTTAAGTCCGAAACCCAATCCATTTTCCATCTGGTAGCCTAAGCCGCCTCCCACACCAAAGTCAAATGAATTTAACCCATCTTTGGCATCTTCACCATCAAATTCAGCAGCCAGCAGAATTCCAATATGAGGTCCTGCCTGAAAATTCAAACCGCTTTCCAATTGATAACGAACCCAAATTGGAATTTCAAGATAAGAAAGACGATAAACATAAGTTTCAGTCCCACTTACCACATTCTCTATTTCCACATTTGCACCCTTCATGGAGTACAAAACCTGTGGTTCAACAGATAAATTATCTGAGAGAGAGAAATTTACCAATCCACCTAAATGAGCTCCCAGCAACATGCTGTTATCATTCGAGTTATCACCTGAAATGTTGGATATATTCAGACCGGCAATGGGACCAAATTTAATTTGAGCATTTACACTCTGCATAGAAGCAATTGAGATTGCTAATACCAATGCAATTTTCAGCGTTTTTTTCATGGTTGTTGTTTTAGAGGTTTTACTACTCTCAAAACTAATTGAAAAAAACTTTAGAAATTATGATTTATATCAAGAAAACAGAAGTTGATAAAAATTAATTCAGCAACTCAAAAATACCTGCTGCACCCTGACCGGTTCCTACACACATGGTAACCATACCATATTTCTTTTTTCTGCGACGCAATTCGTTGAAAAGTTGAACCGATAATTTTGCACCTGTACATCCTAAAGGATGACCCAATGCAATAGCTCCTCCATTTACATTTACAATTTCCTGATTAAGTCCCAGTTCTCTGATTACTGCCAGTGATTGGGACGCAAAAGCTTCATTCAATTCAATTAAATCTATTTGGTCCTTATTCATACCTGCACGTTTTAATGCAGCCGGTATGGCTTCAACAGGACCTATTCCCATCACTCTGGGTTCAACAGCAGCAACAGCATAAGTAATAAAACGTGCAATAGGGGAGACCTGTAGTTGTTTGAGCATCTTTTCTGACACCACCAAAACGAAAGCAGCGCCATCACTGGTTTGTGAGGAGTTACCTGCTGTAACCGATCCTTTGGAATCGAATACAGGTTTCAGCTGAGCCAGCTTTTCTAAACTGGTATCTGCTCTTGGTCCTTCATCTGTATCGACAATAAGTGTACGCGATTTCTTCTTTTCCTTTTCATCGAGATAACTTTCTTCAATGGAAACAGGAACGATATCTTGCTTGAATAATCCGTTCTGAATAGCAGCAATTGCTTTCTGATGCGAATGAAAAGAGAACATATCCTGATCTTCTCTCGAAACTTTATATTCTCTGGCGACTGCTTCAGCAGTTAATCCCATTCCCCAATACCAATCGGGGTGACTTTTTGCAACTTCATAGTTTGGAACTATACGCCATCCACCAAATGGAATAGGTGACATGGTTTCAACACCACCGGCAATGATACAATCGGCAAGACCTGCCTTTATTTTTGCTGCTGCAATAGCTATAGTTTCTAATCCTGAAGAGCAGTAACGATTCACGGTCATCCCCGGAACTTTGATGGTATCTAAGCCCATCAATGAAATCATTCGGCCTATATTCAACCCTTGCTCTGCTTCCGGGGTTGCGTTACCAACTATCACATCATCAATTTGCTCTTTTTCAAGAGATGGAACAGATGCAACCAGGTGCTTCACAACAGTAGCAGCCAGATCATCGGCGCGCATGAAACGAAAATTGCCCTTAGGCGCTTTGCCGACTGCAGATCGAAAACCTGCAACTATGTATGCATCCATAAAATAGGATTATTTAGGATTTGGAGTAGGTGTTGCGGCTGGTGGAGGAGGTGTAGTTCCTGGTGCTGGAGCGGTTCCGGGAGCAGCTGGTGCTTTGGCGCCATCTTTCTTTTTAGCAGCATCCTTCTTCTTATCTTCTTCGGCTTTTGAGGCTGCAACTGCTGCAACGTCAACACCATCTTTATAAGTTACGGTGCTGATTTGTACACCTTTACGATTGTAAATTTTCCATAATCCATCCCGGTTACCCATTTTGTAAGGTGTTTCAGCCTGTACTTCACCTGATTCAAAATATTTGGTCCAGGTGCCATGCTTTTTACCCTCCAGATATTCACCTTCCTGTTTAACACTTCCGGAATAAAAATATCTGACATAAGTCCCTTCTTTTACACCATTCTGATATTCAGTCTCTTCCATGATTTTGGAATATGGGTAGAAGCGCTTGGAAACACCATGGCGGACATCATTAACATATTCAATTTCATGGATTAATTCTCCTCCGGAGTTATAATATTTCCAAACACCTTGTTTTTGACCGATTTCATCAGTCTTATTTCTGTGTTTTTCTTTGCCCGGAGCGTACTTTGGCTTCTGTTCTGATTGTGCATAAACCATTACCGGAAATACCAGTAGTATGATTATCAGCTTAATAAGATACTTCATCATTCGTGTGAGGTTTCAATATGGAGGCATAAAGTTACAAATCTAAATTTAATTACGTAACGGTTTACCGGATGTTAAAATACTTTGAATTCTTTCAAGTGTCTTTTTCTCTCCGCAAAGCGATAAAAATGCCTCCCGTTCCAGGTCTAATAAATACTGTTCCGACACTTTAGTGGGAGCCGATAAATCGCCACCACACATTACCCAGCCCAGCTTTTCGGAAATCAGTTTATCGTGTGATGACATATAATGACCTGAATACATGGAGTTTGCACCTGCATAGACCATACCTAGTCCTGCTTTGCCCAAGACTTTTATGTCGGTTCTTTGAACAGGTTTGGTATATCCGGCATTGGCAAGTTCCAAAACCGCAAGTTTGGCATCGCTGATTAAACGTGAACGATTGATTGATATTTCATCGATTCCCGTTCTGAATACTCCCATATCGAAAGCTTCATGGGCAGATGTTGCAACTTTAGCAGTTGCTATAGTCAGGAATTTTTCTTTTAAAAGATTCAGTTCAATATCACCTTCCCGGAAGGAATCACTTAAACGTAAAGCAAACTCTTTACTTCCACCACCACCGGGAATCAAACCAACCCCAAACTCTACCATTCCGATATAGGTTTCAGCTGCAGCCTGTACTTTGTCGGCATGCATCGACATCTCACAACCACCGCCCAGAGTTAAGCCATGAGGTGCAACAACAACAGGTATCGATGAATAACGAACTCTCATATTCGCATTTTGAAAAGCCCGAATTGCAAAATCAATTTCATCATATTCCTGTTCCACTGCAAACATAAATACCATAGCAAGATTTGCACCTGCTGAAAAATTAGCACCATCGTTTCCGATAACAAGGCCTTTGAAATCCTTCTCAGCAATATCAATAGCTTTATTGATACCTTCTAAAACTTCACCACCAATGGTATTCATTTTGGTATGAAATTCCAGGTTAAGTACACCATCGCCGATATCGAATAAAGTAGTGCCGGAATTTTTCCAGACCACTTTTGAATCACGAAGATTATCGAGAATTATAAAATTATCCGCACCCGGAATAGCGAGGTACGTTCCGCTGGAGATATCATAAAACTTACGAACCCCATTTTCATTTTTGTAAAAGGATGTATTTCCTTTTTCAATCATTTGGTATACCCATGCTGCCGGTTTTTTACCGGTCGCTTCCATGACTTTAAGTGCATTGTTTACACCTATAGCATCCCAGGCTTCAAACGGACCAAGTTCCCATCCAAAACCTGCCTGCATAGCAGCATCAATACGATAGGTCTCATCGGAAATTTCCGGCATCCGGTCAGAGACATATTTGAACAAACTGCTAAAAGCTGTACGATAAAATTCACCTGCTTTGTCGGTGCCGCCAAACAATACCGGCATTCGCTGCTTCAGATTATCGATGGTTTTTGTTGCTTCTAAAGTTGCATACCGCACTTTTGTCTGCGGCTGATATTCCAGTGTATTTAAATTTAATTCCAGAATTTCACTCTTGCCGGAATCAGATTTTACTTTTTTATAAAAACCCTGACCGGTTTTATCCCCCAGCCATTTATTCTCCGACATTTTAGCTACAAAGGCCGGCAATTTAAATTCATCTCTGTTAGCATCATCCTTACAATTTGCATAAAGCCCATTGGCAACATGAATCATAGTATCGAGACCAACCACATCTGTAGTACGGAAAGTTGCCGACTTAGGTCTTCCCAATACGGGTCCTGTTAGCTTATCAACTTCAGCAACTGTGAGCTGCATTTTTTCAACCTGGTGCAACAATGACATAATTGCAAATACACCTATACGATTTGCAATAAATGCAGGAGTATCTTTACATAGTACAGTTGTTTTTCCAAGGAACAGATCACCGTATTCCATGAGGAACGAAACAACTTCAGGATCGGTTTCAGGAGTAGGAATTACCTCGAGCAATCGCAGATAACGGGGTGGATTAAAAAAGTGCGTACCACAGAAGTTTTTTCTGAAATCGTCACTGCGTCCTGCGGCCATCAGATGAATAGGAATTCCGGAAGTATTACTGGTAATTAGTGTGCCCGGTTTGCGATGTTTCTCCACTTCATCATAAACTTTCTTTTTGATGTCTAGATTTTCAACAACTACTTCAATAACCCAGTCGCATGTGCTAATTTGAGCCATGTTATCCTGAAAATTTCCTGTGGAAATTCTGGATGCAAACGATTTTTTATATAGTGGTGAAGGATTTGATTTTACGGCATTCGATAAGGAGTCATTTACGATCCGGTTTCTTACCGAAAGCGATTCGATGGTCAGACCTTTCTTGATCTCATCAGCAGTTGGTTCTTTAGGTACAATGTCCAGTAAAATAACACTAACACCAACATTGGCAAAATGACAGGCAATACGGGAGCCCATAATACCTGAACCTAATACAGCAACTTTTTTGATAGATCTTTTCATGAATGGAAATCGTTTAATCGACGTCAAAATTAGGAAATAACTGCAACTGCTTTTATAAATTGTGTAATTAAATAACTTGAGTTAAAACGCTACGAAAATATCCGGTTCACCAGGTGGCTGTTTGCTTCCATGATAACCTTACGTTTCAAACTCAGTTTAGGCGTCATTTCACCCTTTTCAATAGAGAACTCTTTCGATAGCAATTCAATTTTTTTGATGCTTTCGTAACTACCCAGACTTTTATTCATCTCTTCAACCTCCTCCATAATCCTGGATTTCACCTCTGCACTATTAGCTATAGCTTCATTATTTTCAAATGTAAGACCTTTTCGCTCTGCCCATTCACGAATAAAGGCAAATGAAGGAACAATGAGTGCAGCAGCAAATTTTTGATTTTCTCCAATTACCATTGCCTGCTCAATGAACCTCGATTCTTTAAGCTTGTTTTCAATCATTTGAGGGGCAATGTATTTTCCCTGGGAAGTTTTAAATATTTCTTTCTTGCGATCGGTGATTTTAAGGAACCGGTTGAGAACCATTTCACCAATATCTCCGGTATGATAATATCCGTCCTTATCAATTGCTTCCTCGGTTAAATCGGGACGTTTGTAATATCCCAGCATCACATTTGGACCTTTACATAAAATTTCACCGTCTTCAGCAATTTTAATCTGAACACCATCAATCACAGGTCCAACAGTTCCAACATACATTCCATTTGGCTCCAGATTATTCACACAAATAACCGGAGATGTTTCTGTACAACCATATCCTTCCAGTACGGGAATTTGTGCCGCCCAGAATACACGTGCTAACCGTGGTTGTAGCGCAGCCCCACCCGAAACAATGGCTTTGGTATTTCCGCCCAATGCTTCACGCCATTTATTGAAAATTATTTTATTGGCCAGCTTTAGCTGGATGTTGTACCAGGCTCCGCCATCGATATTTGGATCATATTTCAATCCTAATTCCAATGCCCAGAAGAACAGTTTTTTCTTGATTCCGGTGAGATCAGCTCCTTTCGCCACAATTTTGTCGTAAACCTTTTCAAGCAATCGTGGTACAGCTGAAAATGCCGTAGGCTGAACTTCTCTGATATTATCTCCGATGGTTTCCATCGATTCAGCATAGTAGATGGAGGTGCACAAATACATGTACAAATAGGTTAGCATTCTCTCGTAAATGTGGTTTAAAGGCAGAAAACTCAAAACCTTATCGCCTGCTTTTACCGGTGGCAAATGCTGTACTGAAATGAAATTGCTTACCAGATTTGCATGCGAAAGCATGACTCCTTTTGGATTTCCTGTAGTGCCCGAAGTATACAGTAAAGTGGCCAGATCACCTGTTTGAATAGCTTCCTTTAGTTGATTTAGTTTATTTTCATCTTTACTTTTTTCACCCGTTTCAAGCAATTCAGTCCAATGAGGCGCTCCGTTAACCCTGTTATAAGTGTAAATAAGTGGTTTTAAAGGCAGATTTTCAGCAATATTTTTAACCTTCAGGAAGAGTTCCTCTGTAGAAACGAAAACTATTTTTACATCGGCATCTGTTAATATGAATTTCAGGTCGTTTTCACTAATCGTCGGATATACAGGCACATCTATAGCGCCAATCTGTAAAACACCCAGGTCTGTGAAGTTCCATTCCGGCCGGTTATTGGAAATAATTGCAATCTTGTCGCCCGGGGAAATACCTTTGGCTAACAAACCATAACTAACCTGATCCGTGTATCTTTTGAAGTCTGCTGAACTGTGCGTGATCCAATTACCATTTTCCTTTCCTGCAAAAGCTACCTGTAGCGGGTGTTTTTCAAGCTGGTTAGGAATTAAATCAAAGAGTCTGGTTACGTTCATAATTGATTAACTTTTCGGAAGTAACAAATTAAATCATTTTTGTTTTAATTTGAAATAAAAGAGCGACTTTTATGGTTTGACATTTTAATTATTGCCTTCTTTAACAATGATAAACTTAAAAAGTTCTCTTTGCAATCAGCTGGGCATCCGGCTGCCGGTTATAATGGCGCCTATGTTTCTGGTCACCAATGAACCTATGTTGAAGGCTGCTTTAGATTCCGGCATCATGGGCGTTTTCCCAAGCCTGAACTACCGCAAAGAAGGGGAATTGGGAGCACTTATCAAACAATTGCATGAATATAAACAATCCAGAACCAGCTCCGGCAATTTCGGCGTTAATCTGATTGTGCAGAAATCCAATCCACTTTATCAACAACATCTCGACGTTTGTATCAACGGTAAAGTGCCCTTTTTCATAACTTCACTTGGGAGTCCTGCCGAAGTTATACAGAGAGCACACAGTTATGGTGCCAAGGTTTTTTGTGATGTTACCAATATGGAACACGCTGCTAAATGTGCCAGTTTAGGTTGTGATGGATTTATTGCGGTTGGACAAGGAGCTGGTGGACATGCCGGACCTAATCCGCTTACCGTTTTGGTTCCCGCTCTGAAGGAACAATTTCCCAAAATTCCAGTTGTTGCTGCCGGAGGAGTTGCCACCGGTGCAGGAATAGTTTCTATGCTCGCAATCGGAGCAGCCGGAGTTTCCATTGGTACGCGGTTTATTGCATCTGTAGAAGCAGGAGTGAGTGATGCCTACAAGGAAGCCGTGGTTAATTCTGATATGGAAGACATTGTGATGACCGAACGACTTTCCGGTACCCCATGCACCATTATTGATACACCATACGCAAAAAAAATAGGTTACACGCAAGGGTGGCTCGAACGATTCCTGAGTAAAAACAGTACCACCAAAAAATATTTTAAAATGCTGGTGCAGATAAATGGAATGAAAAAATTGGAGAAGGCAATCAAACCCGGAAATTACAATAACCTGTGGTGCGCAGGAAAATCAGTTGCCGTTATACATGATATTAAATCCTGTACCGAAATTGTGAACACAATGGAATCTGAAATGAAAACATCCTTGCAGGAATTAAATGCACTGGGAATTCTCTAATCTGTTTTCTGCATATGTCAAAGCTCCAATATCTCATAGCTAAATCTGCCAGTTCATCTTTTTATAAAACGGTATTGAATCTCGCACTCGATTTTACAATTCCGTTTAATAGCCCACATCATTATAAAGTGCTTGAGATTAAACCTGGTTTTGCGCATGTAATGCTGCCTTTCCGGCGAAGCAATAAAAATCATGTAAACAGTTTGCATGCCTGTGCCTTGGCAACGCTTTGTGAATTTACCACCGGATTAGCTCTGGTGGGTGCAATTTCAGAACAGGAGTATCGCATCATTTTAAAGAATCTTAATACAACTTATTTGTATCAGGGCAAACAAGCTGTTACTGCAACTTTTGAGTTGTCGGAAAAATATATTCAGGAAGAAATTATAACTCCGCTGAAAAAGGAGGAGTCGGTGACAGTAACGTTTGAAATTCACGTGAAGGATGCTTCGGCCAACCTTATTTGTAGTTCACTTGTCACGTGGCAAATTAAAAACTGGAGTAAGGTTCGTCTCAAATCATAACTAACAATAAACTGCATGAAAAATATTTTTTCAGTTCACTACATATTATTACTTGTACTTTTAACCGGATTGTATTCCTGCGGTTCTATTAAACCGGTTTCAATAAAAGGAATAGAAAATTTTAAAATGGGTTCAGGTTTGTCGAAGCCTGAATTTACATTCGATATTGCAATCGAAAACCCCAATAAATTTGGAGTTACTGTGCAGCGCATGGGTGTTAATCTTTCATTGAATGATTCTGCTGTTGCAGGAATAAATATTCCATCCAAAACCAGAATAGGAGCGGGTTCTGTAATTACGGTTCCTGTAACCATTCAGCCTTCGGTGCAAACCATGACCAACCTGGTATTAGGCGGACTAAAGAATATTCTATCTGAAAATAAAAAACAACGGATCGAAATTAAAGGTGAAATTGCCATTCGTAAATTTATTTTCGTTAAAAAAATAAAAATAAGAGAAGCAATTAAGTTGTAAAACCGATTATTCTGTGATAACCAATTTTTTTACGATCTGCATTTTATTTTTATCAGTTAGTTTTAACTGATAACTTCCGGTTGCAATGTTTTTAGTGCTGAAAGTAAAAGGAAATTCCCGGATGTAATGGAACTCCTTTACCGTTCTGCCCAATTGATCAATGACAGAAAGATCATACTCTGAAACCTCATTTTCCTTCATCGAAATGGTGATCATGTCGCCTGCAAAAACAGGGTTTGGAAACAATGACATAGAATTATTTTCAGCAATGTCATCAAGCGATGTCAGTGAGCAATTTACCAAAGTGTTAAATGCATTTGCTTTGCCATATCCCCAGGTAACATCAGGCAAATTGAAACCTGTAAAATTATCCTGAACAGCACAATTTATGATTGCATTTTTGACCTGCATAGCAGTGGCAGTTGGGTTTTGTTGGAGATATAATGCAGCAATTCCTGCAACTACAGGCGAAGAAGAACTTGTTCCTCCATCACGGAAATGAAACCCGCCCTGCGCAATTTTCGGTGCGTTGCTCGGTTGTGTAGCCCAAATGGTAAGTAAGGAAAGCTGTCCGCATGATAACATCAATCCACCAGGTGCTGCTATATCCGGTTTTATTCTGCCGTCTCTTGTTGGTCCCCAGGAAGAATTTAATGCAATTTCTCCCGGTGTAACCGTAGCATCCGTATAAGTATTTCCATTGATATCAACGTAGTTGCCTCTGTTTCCGTAATTGCCAACGGTGATCACGTTATCCAGACATTGAAATCCGCTTACTATAGTTGATAAGGAATCGGGAAGTTTGTAGTGAACTATTTCGGGAACAATTACAGCTGATGGTAATGCTGAATTGACAAATCCAGGCTGTCCTGTTCCATCATAAAATTTCCAGATGTCCAGTTTGCCCGATCCTGTGGTCATGAGTCGCCATTGATAAGTTGCAGAGTCGGGGACAATATTAATTTCAAGAAGATAAGTTGGCCCCTGGGTGCTTCCAAATGATTGTACGATCGCAAGTCTGTTTCCGGAGGTGCTGTATAAGGTATCTTGTTTGAAAACTCCAAGATTGTAAAATATATCACGATAGTTAAGTTTCCCTCTGAAACTTGCTGAGGTTGTATTTTTATCTGCGCCAATGGTGTAATCAATATTTTTAAAATCAGCAGTGTCGCCCCAAACCTGGAAGTAAAGTGCTGAGAAAGCAGGATTATGTCGCACCCATGTGAATGAAGTATCCGTTGTTACATTATAGCCAAGATGAAATGGAATAGAACCTGCATTTCCAGCTGCTGCAACCATCACTCGTCCAGCTTGTTGGTTAAGCAGTGTGCTTATCATTTGCGATTGCAAATCATAACCATCATGAGATCCGTAGTAATCACCTAAACTGGCATTTATCACACATGGTTTACCAAGAATAGCTGCACGGTTGAAAATGAAATCTACTGCATCGATATAAGTGGGATCAGTGCTGTTATTAAAGTCGAATGCAACTTCGATAATATCGGCACCCGGTGCAACTCCTTTATTCTTTCCATTAGCACTTCCATCTCCTGCAGTAATTCCGGTCACATGTGTTCCATGTCCGAAGCCTTGCGCATCATTTGATGATGATGCAAGTCCGGCATCAATGTCGGTTTTATTCCATTCTTGTCCATAGCCATAAGCTGCAGGGGTGTTGGCTGCCACCGGTTTGCGTTGATCCCATAAGTATTGAACGCGTGTGGTTCCGGCTGAATCCTGTAAATCAGGATGCGTTAAATCTACACCCGTATCAATTATTCCGATGGCTATTCCTGTTCCATCATATCCCTGCAATAAGGGTGAAATACCTGCTTGTACCGCATTTGCCTGTACTACTGAACGCATGGTATCATTCATCGTTGTGTATTTGTTACCCGGGCTTTCAATTCTCCCTACCTGATCACTGGCTGCCAATAATGGAATTGCAGAAACCGGAATTCTTATGGTAGCTATATTTCCATGTGCATAGCGGAACAAACCGCCGTTGATTTCTGCAAATTCACGAATAGCTTCCACATTACCCTGAACCAGCAAATTAATCTGTTTCTGTTGCATGTTTTCGTCAGCTATCATTTTAGCAAGATGCAAATTCAATTTATGCGTTCCTTGCGCAAACAGCATTGCCGGCATCATGAACATAAAAAGCAGAAAGGGAATCGATTTTTTCATAGTAGATTGATTATGTAAACTTTAACGTTTAAGGCAAGGATTTTGTTCTGTAAATTTAAAGAAAATGTAATGCTGGTGGTTGACCTAAAAGCATTGATTATCAACACAATTATGTTCAAAGAATTGGGATTTGCATTTGGCTTGCTTTTTTCTTTTTCCGGAGTCCGGAATTTGAATGGTGAATAAATAGCTGGTTTCAGATTTTCAATAGATTGATTATCCATGTAATAATAATGTAATCTGTTAATAATTTTTCCTGCTGTTTTTTACCGGAAACCTTATTTTTGCCGTTATACTGATAATAGAATTAACGAATTATGAAAAAATCCCCTTTATCTTATCTTTTTCTCCTTCTTGTTTTATTCGGATTAACTCCGGCAATGGCCTTAAATCCTTCGAAAGAATACAAGGTTACTCCCGACAAATTCGGAATGCAATACAAAGAAGAAAAGATTAAAACCAGCGATGGAGCAATCCTAAATGCATGGTTTTTTGAAAATGCGAAAAAGTCAACCAATTGGGTTGTGATTTCCGGAAGCGGTGATGGTAATATGGCCGATAACCTGGAAATTGTTAACTCATTTCTATCGGCAGGCTACAATGTTGCAACTTACGATTATCGTGGTTATGGCGCCAGCAGTGAATTTAAGATTGATCCCGATTTATTTATTTACCCCCAATTTATCACCGATTTAAATGCAGTTCTCGATCATCTTCGCAAATCACGTGCTATTACTAAATTCGATTTATTCGGTTTAAATATTGGTGCCGGATTGTCGATTGGAGTAGGAGCAAATCGTCCCGAAACAAAGAAAATAATTGCTGATGGTCCGTGGACTAGCCTTGAAGGAATGAAATCAAAAATTAAAGATAAAACTGGTAAAGAAGTAAATATGCCATTTGGTTTTGATAAAACACATGAACCAATTTATGCATTTGATAAACCTAAAGGACCAATGAAAAATATGATGATCATAGTTTCTGCTCAGGATCCTATTATTGGCCCTGGTGATGTGAAAAGCATCAAAGGTGTAAATGAAGTTTATATTGTTAAGAACAGTCCGGTTAATGCCGACAATTTTTCTACAGATAAAAACATGTACTTCGA
>CAUJFJ010000110.1 GCA_963169675.1 Bacteroidota bacterium | reverse complement strand
GCAATTATTCCACAAAT
The DNA here is from genome assembly GCA_963169675.1 of Bacteroidota bacterium. Classification (GTDB taxonomy): domain Bacteria; phylum Bacteroidota; class Bacteroidia; order AKYH767-A; family OLB10; genus JADKJB01. Next base: position 32,662 of record CAUJFJ010000110.1, on the reverse strand, counting down.
TTCAGTTGATTCATCCTATTTCCTATTTTCAATTGGAGTAACTATGCCATTTGGTCTGATGTACTCGGTTATAGACATTCGCCTTGAAGGTGGCTTAGGATCAGTGGTGCAGAAAAACGTACCTTTATTGGGCGGTTTGATGGTTGATTGTGTAACTGCGATAAAACATGGCAATGGACGAGATTGGTGGATAATGGTTCGGCCTTCACCAGTAGGTCAAACAGTTTATAACAATACCTGGTTGCTTTATTTGATTTCACCGTCAGGCATTACAGCCATTCCCCAACAAAATATAGGAGCATTAAATGGGACAAATCTTGGAAAAATTGCAGTATCTGCTGATGGAACCCAGTTATGCTTTACAAACTTGGCTGGCTTGATAGAGCTATATGATTTTAATCGTTGTACTGGTGAAGTCAGCAATCCAATTTTAATTGAGCCACCATTAACTGTGGGGCCATTTCCATTTTATTGGTCGGGAGAATTCTCTCCGAGTGGACAATATTTATATGTGAGCAGTTCCACGCAAATCAGCAGATTGTGGCAGTTTGATTTATGGGCCACTAATATTCCTTTATCCAAAACGCTGCTTTGGCAAGTTCAAAATCCGGCAAATACTGCTGGAGCCCTCAAAAGAGGGCCTGACAACAAAATTTATTTTGCATGCTCCTGGAGCGGAGGTGGATTTACATTTCCGTACGATTCAACAGAATATTGGCCAGAAAACATGAATCTCGGAGTAATCCATTTCCCTGACTCTGCCGGCTCAAGTTGTAATTTTTTGCCATGGAGTTTTTATCTTGGCGGAAAGCGAACTTATAAGGGTCTCCCCAACAACCCCGACTACGACTTACCAGCCCTTGCAGGCAGTCCGTGTGATACGTTGGTATCGCAAAATGAGTTGGCAGGGGCAGCGGCAGTAGGCAGTCTTCATGTTTTCTACCACACAGCATGGGAGAAAGCATTCATTAATGCCTCAAACCTAAAAGGCAAAACCGGCAAGTTAATGGTTTATGATATGCAAGGGAAAGTTGTTCATTCGGAGCCTTTGCGGATACAGAATGGATACTATACCAGAGATTTGTCGATGATAGGGAGGGCTGATGGGGTTTACCTAGTTGTTGTGGAGACAGAATTGGAGCGGTTGGTGAAAAAGGTATTGATTGATTAATGCTTGCCCAGAGCGAAGCCGAGGGGTGCTTATTTGCTGATTTTTATTTCTAAGTAGAAAAATGTAACTGCACTTGATTTGGTGGTTTGGTGATTTGATGATTGTTGTTCCTGAGTAACAAAGGTATGACTGCACATGAGTGTCAAGTGACAAGTGTCAAGTGACAAGTGGGGTGTATTAGTAAAAAGATGTAACTGCATTTGGTTCGGTGATGCTTGCCTTGAGCTTGTCGAAATGGCGCTTCCTTGAGCTTGTCGAAAGGTGCTGATTTTTGTTACTGAGAAATAAAAATGTAACTGCACTTGATTTGGTGGTTTGGCTATTCTTGCCTTGAGCGTAGTCGAAAGGTGGTGATGGGCAATTCTTAGTAGAAAAATGTAACTGCTCTTGATTTGGTGGTTTGGTGATTCTTAATTTGAATGTTTCTGCTCAGCAATTGGAGCTGTTCTTAAAAAATGTTTTTGCGGAATTAAAATTGATAAACACAAAATTTAAAAATTAATAACGGTATTAGTTTTATATTTAGAGTTCAGTGTTTTTCACTTTTAATTTTTAAGAATTATGTTTTTACCTATAAATATAATTGCTCAGGAAAATCTCTTTTCGTCCTCAAATTGTTTTTATTGAATGATGATTAACAAGAATGGAATATTGAACAATGACATTTATGTCGAGTGACAAATTGATTCTGCGAAGAATGCCATCTATCATTTATCATCTATCATTTATCATTAGTTTTCTTTTGTACATTTGAATGGTATTCTCAAGTCCGAAATAAAGTGCATCACTAATTAATGCATGGCCAATAGATACCTCCTGAAGGTGCGGGATTTTATGAGCGAAGTAGGCAAGATTTTCGAGGCTTAAGTCGTGACCTGCGTTTATGCCAAGACCGTTAGTATGGGCTGCTTCTGCTGCAGCAATGAAAGGTGCAATTGCTTTATCCTTATTTTCTTTGTACCCAACAGCATATGTCTCGGTGTAAAGTTCAATGCGATCGGTTCCTGTTTCGGCTGCATGTTTTATGAGTTCGGGATCGGGATTCATAAATACGGAAACACGAAGTCCCGCAGCTTTTAATTCACCAATAATTTTTTTCAAAAGCGATTTTTGTTCTATGGTATTCCAGCCGGCATTGGATGTCAATACATCGGGTGGATCGGGAACCAGTGTTACTTGCACAGGCATGGTAGCCAGGACAAGTTTCATGAATTCCGGTGAAGGATATCCTTCAATATTAAATTCGGTTGTTACTACTTTTTTCAGTTCCACAACATCGCTATACCGGATATGTCTTTCATCGGGCCGGGGATGTACCGTTATGCCATCTGCGCCAAAACGTTCGCAATCAATTGCCACTTGAATCACATTAGGTGTATTGCCTCCGCGGGCATTTCTGAGAGTGGCTATTTTGTTTATATTAACACTTAACTTGATCATGCTTAACGAATTTAACGATTCAGGACTTTACGCTGCAAATGTATCAGGTTAATGAAACAATTACAGCAAAATATTTCAATTTGTATTTCCTATGAGCTTGCTTTCAATACAAAGGTTGTCAAGGTTGTTTCGGGTTTTGGTCAAAGATTCGCTATCAAAATCCTGCCTAATTAATTCATTGAGAAATAGATGCTTTGTTTTTAGCAATCGAACCAAACTTAAGTAAACCGGAGCTAATGAACGCTATTGCAGTCATAAACGGAATTCTTCTTACCTTTCGAAACAACAGTATTTTTATCCTGACCAAGTAATTTGAAGTTTATAGAAATTCATGTCTGATCTTCCAAATCTTTATATACCCGGAGCGATGAAATCAGGAACCAGCTCCTTGTGGAAGTATTTAGACACGCATCCTGATATTTTCATGTCTGAAATCAAAGAACCCAGCTTCTGGATTGACGATAAAAAATATCCTGATCTTGAATCGTACAGAATGTTATTTAGGAATGGTAGCAATCATTTATACCGTGGAGATGCCAGTGCCATGTATATGGCATTTGATACTTTTGCTGAAAGGATTAAAATCCATACTCCCGATGCAAAATTAATTTGCATTCTTCGCAATCCCATTGACCGTGTTTGGTCGCATTACTGGTTCCTCAGAGGAAGAGGCTTTGCTCGTATGCCTTTCAAAGAAACATTTTTGGAAAGCGTGAATGCAACCCCTGATTTCAGTCAGCTCTCCATAACCGATAAAGGGCAATACTATTACAGTTTTGGTCTTTATGGAAGATCACTTTCCAGAATCTATGATAAATTCGATCGTGCCAATATCCTGATTCTTGAAACCAATCAATTAAAAAACTTTCCACTTGAAACAGTGAATGCATGTTTCAGATTTCTGAATCTTTCCGAATTAAAAGAAATTGCAGAAGAAAATCTTAATCCGACTATACTGTTATCGGACCCCGATGCATACTATAAGAGATTGAATTTTATGTATGGAAATAATCCTTTTAAGAGTTTACTGAAGAATATTATTCCAAAGTCGTTTGGTCAAAAGTTCAGAAAAGGAATTTCAGATACTTTGTACGCTGCGATGACAACCAAACAAGCTTACCCTGCGATGACAGTAGAAGAAAGGAATTGGTTAGCATCCTATTACAGGGATGATGTCGCTTTATTGAAACAAGTTACAGGCATGTCATTCCCGGAATGGCAGGATTTTATCTGATTTATTTTTTGTTTGAATATTCGGCTTGTCTTTTGCAGAGTTAATTACCCGATCTGAAATAAATTAATATTGCCACTATTCGTCATACAAATGTATTATGTTTGCGGCGGTACAACCATTCCACTGTTTCAATCGTATATTTACTGAATGTTACTAAGAAATCTCATAAAGGATCTGATTCCGCCCCTCAAAACTACCGATACAGCCCGGCAGGCATTGAGGTGGATGGCTGAATTCAGACATAGCAACCTGCCGGTCATAGGCCGCACAGGTTATATGGGATTGGTTTACGAGACCGATTTGCAGAAACTCGAAAACCTGGATGTGCCGCTTCACAGCCTTTCAATTCCCTTTAACCGATTGTTTGTGAATGAGTACCAGCATATTTTTGATGCTATCAAGTTTGCCTCCAACAACGAATTTTCCATCATTCCGGTGCTCAACGACAAAGATCAGTACATCGGTTTAGTTACCATTTTCGATATCATCCATGCTTTGGCAGAAGCCAATTCGGTTCAAAATCCAGGAGGTATTGTGGTTTTGGAAGTCGATCGCAAAGATTATTCTTTGGGAGAAATTTCCCGAATTGCAGAATCGGAGGGAGCCCAGATATTAAGTGCCAGTGCTATTGTAACTGCTGATCCTGACCGCATTGAAGTTACTTTAAAAATCAACCGCATTGATCTTACCCGTATATTGGCTGGATTTTACCGCCACAATTACGATGTGAAAGCATCTTATCATCAAAGTGAATTTCAGCAGGATCTGCAATCACGCTATGATGCTTTCATGAACTATCTCAAAATGTAACTTTGCTGCAATTTATAGCAGATGAGATTTACCGGAATATTCTTATTCTTTGCTTTTGCATTTTCCTTTGCGGGAAGAAGTGCTGAATCGTTCCCACTGAATTGTTCTTCGGAAGCCGATACGCTTTTAACGGACAACGATACCATCATTATTTCGCAGCTGATCATTACCGGAAATCAGGTAACACGCATGAGTATCATTCAGCGTGAACTGGTGATTCATGAACTTGATACGCTTCCCAGAATTGTTTTTGAACGGGCTATTGAACGTACGAAGGAGAATCTGATGAATACCAATCTCTTCAATTTCGTTACCATTCAACACCAGAAACTTTCGAAAACGGAATATGCGGTAATTATTGATTTGAAAGAGCGGTGGTATGTTTTTCCGGTTCCAATTTTCGAGTTGGTTGATCGGAATTTTAATGAATTTGTGAAGTCGGGTGACTGGTCGAGGATCAATTACGGAGCTTATCTGAACTGGGATAATTTCAGAGGGATGAATGAATCATTACGATTGCTTTTTCGCTGGGGATACTCACAAAGAATAGGTGTTTCGTATGCTATTCCTTTTATCAATAAAAATCAGGAAGAAGGTTTAATTGTAGGTGCAAGCTATTCGCGTAACAGAGAAGCCGGATATAAAGTTGATGAAAGTAAATTGATTTTATTTAAGGACGAAAATGACTTTGTGAGAAAAGAAATTGCTGCAGGAATCAGATATACACATCGAAATGGTTTTTACGATACCGGAAGTTTTGCAGCAGAGTATCGATACAACAGTATTTCAGATACCATCGCACAGCTTAATCCGGAATTTCTTGGACAGGGACGAACCCGACAAGAATTAATCACTCTCTCCTGGCAATTCCGCCGCGATCACCGCGATTTTAAAATTTACCCGTTGAAAGGATATTTATTTGATGTGGATGTAGTGAAGCAAGGCATTGGTGTGTTGGCGAATGAACCCGATTTGCTCTATCTCGCAGCACAGGTAAAATACTTCAAACAACTGGCACCAAGATGGTATACTACACACACCGTTAAAGGAAAATTATCGGGACAAAGTGATGCTTCATTTTTCAATACCCGCGGGTTTGGTTATGGCAATGAACTGGTTCGTGGCTATGAGTTTTATGTAATACCCGGACAAAATTATCTGCTATCAAGAAACAGTTTCAAATTCGCTTTATTACCTACAAGAGTGCTTGCTTTACCATTTAACTTTCTGGAAAAATTCAGAACCATTCCCTATGCATTTTATCTGAATGCAAATTTTGATTTGGGGTATGTGCGTGACCGGCAAACCCGGGAATTAAATCCACTGGCTAACACTTTACAGTTAGGTTATGGGGTGGGATTAGATTATGTGACTTACTACAATCTGGTTTTCAGAATGGAATATTCATTCAATAAATTTGGTGAAAACGGATTTTTTCTGCACTTTACAGCACCTATTTGATTTAAGAACTTAAGATGATGAAAATTGCGATTTATGGTCGTTCCGGTTCGGTAGCCGTTGTACCTTTTGTTGAGAATCTGCTTAAAGAACTGAAGCGGGTAGGATTAACAGGAGTGATTTATCATCCGTTTTTAAACTTTCTCAAACATAATTCAACCATCGATCTCAACTATGAAACGTTTTCATCTCATGATGAAATCAGAGGTAAGGTCGATTTTTTGTTTAGTCTGGGTGGTGATGGTACCATGCTGGATACCATTTCATTGGTCCGCGACAGTGGCATTCCGATTGTCGGAATTAATACCGGACGTCTGGGATTTTTGGCCGGAATTTCGAAAGATGCCATTGGTAGTTGCCTCGACAGTCTGATTCAGGGCAGATACGATCTCGATCAGCGTTCATTGATTCGGCTGGAAACTAATCGGTCACTTTTTGGAGAGGTGAATTATGCTTTAAACGAGATTACCATCCACAAAAAAGATAGTTCTTCCATGATCATAATCCATACTTACCTGAATGGTGAGTATCTCAATAGCTATTGGGCAGATGGATTGATCATCGCAACTCCCACAGGATCAACTGGTTATTCATTAAGTTGTGGTGGCCCTATCATAGTACCGCAATCAGAAAATTTTGTCATTACACCCATTGCTCCCCATAACCTTAATGTACGTCCCATCGTAGTATCGGATAAATATGTCATTTCGCTGGAAGTTGAAGGGCGCAGTCAGTATTTTCTGGCTTCCCTCGACAGCCGGTCGGTGACAATTGACTCCTCGATCCAGTTAGCTGCCCGGAAAGAAGATTTCATGGCAAAAATTGTCCGTTTACATGACCAGAATTTCCTGGTGACGCTGAGGGACAAGCTGATGTGGGGTTTGGATGCCAGAAATTAACCTAAAAAAAGTAAACCCTAAATTTGTTATTAACAATATAATATTTATTTTTGTGGATAACGACTGAACTGATCATGAAAAAAAGCTACATACTTCTCGTCCTTTCAATTTTGATTCTTCCAGGAATTGTGGAAGCACAACGTTACAAACAGCGCTGGAAATCATATCGTTCCGAATTGCACTTCGGTATCGGACCAAGTAACTTCCTGGGTGAACTGGGCGGTGCCGATCAGGTGGGAACCAACTATTTCAAGGATCTTGAATTTGGACAAACGCGTTTGGCGGTTGCTGCCGGACTTCGTTACAAATTGAGTCAGATGTTTGCTTTGAACACCAAATTGTCATATGGTAAAGTTTCCGGAAGTGACGATTTAACCAAAGAATTCTTCCGCAACTATCGTAATCTCGACTTCAAAACCAACATTTGGGAAGCTAGTACCAATTTAGAATTTGCATTTATCCGTGAGCAAGTCGGTCACCGTTATCGTTTGAAAGGTGTTCGTGGGCAACGTGGATTTGAGATATCAGCTTATGGATTTGTAGGAGTAGGTGTATTTTACTTCAATCCAAAGGGCTCATTAGGCAGTGAATACGTAAATTTACAGTCGCTTGGAACGGAAGGACAGGGAATTTCAAGTACCCGTAAAAAATACAGCAAAGTACAATTAGCCATTCCTTTGGGAATTGGATTTAAATACGCCATCGATCGTCGCTGGGGTGTTGGCTTAGAGTACGGTATCCGTAAAACCTTCACCGATTATATCGATGATGCCAGCAAAACTTACTACGACAATAACGAAATTCTTTCTTTCAATGGTGCTGTAGCTGCGGCGATGGCAGATAAATCGGATCAGGAATTCCCTTACATCACCTCTGCCGGGCAGCAACGTGGTGATCCGAGAGATAAAGATGCTTATATGTTTGCTATCATTAGTATCAACTATAAAATCCGTACCGGTCGCTCAGCCTTCCCAATGTTCTAAGCTATAGGTAATATTTAAAAAGTTGCGGCGTTTCACATGCTGATATGCCGAAGTAACGTTGATGCTGATCAGAATTAGATTCCTCTTATTTTTACTATTGTTCACTACCGGAGTTGTGCATGCACAAAGCTCCGAGATGGGAATATTTTTGGGTACTGCAACCTACAAAGGAGAAATCAGCAATTCGCTGGTAAATGCGAAGTCGCTCAAACCTGCAGTTGGAATATTTTATCGAAGAAATCTGAATAGTCATTGGGCTTACCGGATTGGAATCACTTATGGTACCCCAAATGCCAGTGATGCCGATTCTGATGATCCCTATCAGCAACGCAGAAACCTGAGTTTCCGGTCACGGACTTTCGATGGACATTTTTTGTGGGAATTCAACTTCTTACCATACCAGATTGCAAATAACAGAACCAAGTTTGCACCATTTATTTTTGGAGGATTATCGGTTTACCGCTTCAATCCGCAGGCAGAATTAGGTGACGATTGGTATAATTTGCAACCGTTAGGAACTGAGGGTCAAGGTACTACAGCTTATCCCGATCGTGAAAAGTATAAACGTTTGAAAGTGGCCATTCCATTCGGAGGAGGATTCAAATTTAAATTATCGAGGCGTTTTGGTATGACGGTTGAAGCCGGTGCGCGAAGGTTATTCACCGATTATTTCGATGATGTGAGTACAACCTATGCCGATAAGGACATTTTGCTGGCTGAAAACGGAGAATTGTCAGTTATTTTATCAGACCGAAGCATCGACGGGCAAGCACTGAATAATACCAACCGGCAGCGGGGAAATGCTTCCGATCGCGACTGGTATATGTTTACCGGAATTACCATCAGTTACTCGCTTTCCAAAAAATACAACGATAATTGTACCCCTTTTCGTGGGAAACTGCGTTAATGAGAAGAGCCATAAAGCTTATTTTATTACCTTTGACGCTTCCTTAAAAACTGATGAGTTTCAAAGATCAAATCATTGCCGAAAAATTGCCTTTGCACGTTGCCATTATTATGGATGGGAATGGCAGATGGGCTAAAAAGCAGGGAAAAATAAGAACATTTGGCCATAAAGGTGGCGTTTTAGCTGTTCGCGATACTGTTGAAGGAGCGGCAGAATTGGGAGTGAAATTCCTTTCATTGTATGCTTTTTCTACTGAAAACTGGAAACGTCCCAGATGGGAAGTGGATGCCTTGATGGAACTGTTGGTGGATACCATTAGTAAGGAGACTAAGACGTTGATGGACAATAATATAAGTCTGCAAGCAATTGGTGACATGGACAGTTTGCCACCTAAATGCCGCAGACAATTGCAGGATACCATAAATATTACCTCGGCCAATACACGAATGACTCTCATTCTTGCGTTAAGCTACAGTTCCAGATGGGAAATTGTGAATGCAACACGAAAAATTGCGTCTCAGGTAGCATCTGGACAATTGAAACCGGAGGAAATTGATGATGAAGTTTTTGCCAAACAGCTTTGTACCTCATTTTGCCCCGATCCGGAATTACTAATCAGAACCAGCGGTGAACACCGAATCAGTAATTTTATGCTTTGGCAAATAGCTTATGCGGAATTATTTTTTACAGAGAAACTATGGCCTGATTTCAGGCGCGAAGATCTCTTTGAGGCCATTGTTGATTTCCAAAAACGCGACCGCAGATATGGCATGGTCAATGAAAAACAATCTGATGATCAACATGCTTAGGAAGTACCTGCTGTTAACAGCTTTAATTTGTTGTTATACCGTTTCCACATTTGCTCAGGTAGCAATTGGAGGCGAAGATGATAATCTGATTGATTATGCAAATCCCAAAGATTATGAAATCGGCGGCATTACTGTTACCGGAGTAAAATTTCTGGATGAAAATGTACTGCGTACCTTATCCGGATTATCAGTAGGCGACAAAGTTCGCGTACCAGGTGATAAAATTTCGAAAGCTATCGAGAACTTATGGAAACAGGGATTGCTTTCCGACATTAAAATTGTTGCTACCAAAATTCAGGATAAAAAAATATTCCTCGAACTGCGCTTGCAGGAACGTCCACGTTTATCGAAATTTTCTTTCACCGGAGTAAGTAAATCGGATGCCGATAAATTGCGTGAAAAAATTAAGCTCGTTACCGGAAAAATCATTACCGAAAATTTAATTCAGACTACTGAGAATGAAGTCACCAAACATTTTGTTGACAAAGGATTTCTGAATGCTAAAACTAAAATTGATATCATTGATGAGCCTAAAGCTCCCAACAATCAGATGTTGGTCATTAATGTAATGAAGGGACCCCGGGTAAAAATTAATTCTTTAACTTTTGCAGGAGTGACGCAATTTAAAGAGTCGAAATTGCGCAGAACAATGAAAGATACTAAAGTGAAACATTGGTATCGTTTGTTCAGCACTTCTAAGTTTATAGAAGATTTGTATGAAGAAGATCAGTTAAAAGTTATTACCAAATATCAGGACAAAGGATATCGTGATGCAAAAATTGTTTCTGATACTGTGTACGCACATGATGCCAAGTCTGTAGACATTCGAGTAACCATTGATGAAGGTCCGCGATACTATTTCAGAAATATTAGCTGGATAGGAAACACGAAATATGCAGCTCGTGATTTGGATCGTGTTTTGAATATTAAAAAAGGTGAAGTGTTTAATCAGGCGAAACTCGATGAGGCACTTTTTGGTAGTCAGTCGGGGCGCGACATTACTTCACTTTACATGGACAATGGATACTTGTTCTTTTCAGTAACTCCGGTTGAGGTTCAGGTGGTAGGTGATTCCATCGATTATGAAATGCGAATTTACGAAGGCAAGCAGGCCATTGTAAACAAAATTACCATTGTTGGAAATACAAAAACAAACGACAAGGTTATCATGCGTGAAATTCGTACGAAGCCGGGTCAGTTGTTTTCAAGAAACGATATTATCAGAACACAGCGTGAGTTGGCGCAATTGGGATATTTTGATCAGGAGAAACTTGGTGTAAATCCAAAGCCAAATCCGGAAGAAGGTACCGTTGATATAGAGTATGTAGTTGAAGAACGTCCATCCGATCAGGTTGAATTGTCGGGTGGCTGGGGTGCCGGTCAGATTGTAGGAACACTCGGTGTAACCTTCAATAACTTCTCAGCCCGAAACTTCTTCAAGGGAGCATCGTGGCAACCTTTGCCATCGGGTGATGGACAGCGATTGAGTTTACGAGCACAAACCAATGGTAAATATTATCAATCCTACAGTGCATCTTTCACAGAGCCCTGGTTAGGTGGTAAAAAACCAAACGCATTGAGTGTTTCTGTCTTCAGATCGGTTCAAACAAACGGATTGAAAAAATCGGATGACAGTCGTCAATCGATTGCAATTAACGGATTATCGGTAGGATTAGGGCAACGATTAACAGTTCCTGATGATTACTTTAACATTTACCATGAGGCAAGCTTCCAGCATTACGAACTCGACAATTACAGCTCCACATTCCTTTTCAGTGATGGATATGCCAACAACATTAGTTTCCAGGAAACCATCAGCAGGAATTCGGTTGATGCACCAATTTATCCAAGGATTGGCTCCCAGTTCTCTTTCACTTTACAATTAACACCACCATATTCTTTATTTTCGAATAAAGATTATTCCACAGCTACTGATCAGGAGAAGTACAAATTTATTGAGTATCACAAGTGGAAGTTCGGTGCGTCGTGGTTTACCCCTTTAGCATGGAGCAAACTGGTATTAAATGTTAAGGCTAATTTCGGATTCTTAGGCTACTACAATAAAGGAATCGGCCAATCGCCATTTGAGCGTTTTTATCTGGGTGGAGATGGATTATCAGGGTTCTCTCTGGATGGTCGTGAAATTATTGCTCAGCGCGGTTATCCCAACAATTCCCTCAACCCAAACGGGGGTGGCACAATTTATGATAAGTACACGATCGAAGTCAGATACCCCTTATCATTGAACCCATCAGCCACCATTTATGCCTTAGGATTTCTGGAAGCAGGAAATGCCTTCAGCCGGTTCCGGGAATACAGTCCTTTTAACGTAAAAAGGGCAGCCGGTGGTGGAGTTCGGATCTTCCTGCCAATGTTTGGTTTGCTGGGATTAGATTGGGGCTATGGTTTCGACAATTTACCGGGAACTACAGGCAAAAACGGTGGTGAATTCCACTTTACAATTGGTCAGCAGTTCTAAAAAATTATTAATTTTGCAAACCCTTAAAAACAGTTCATTATGAAAAAGTTAACCGTGCTCTTCACCGTTCTGGCCACTATGCTGTCGGCTGGTTCATTTGCTCAGAAATATTGTTATGTCGATACCGAATACATCCTTGATAATATCACCGAGTATAAAGCGGCACAACAACAACTTGATCAGTTATCGGTGAACTGGCAAAAAGAGATTGAAGCCAAATATGCTTTCATCGATAAACTTTATAAAGATTTTCAGGCAGAGCAAATATTGCTTACTGATGAGATGAAGCGTAAACGTGAGAATGAAATTGTCACCAAAGAAAAAGAGGTGAAAGATTTTCAGAAAACTAAATTCGGTTACGAGGGTGAATTATTTAAGAAGAAGCAGGAACTTGTAAAACCAATCCAGGATAAAATTTACAATGCCATCAAAAAAATGGCAACTGATCAGAGTTATGCAGTGGTATTCGACAAATCATCAGATCTGATCATGCTTTATGCAAATCCTAAATACGACAAGAGTGATGACATTTTAAATGCACTCGGTTATAAAACAGGTAATAAAGAAGGTGGCAGCGGTTCCGGTCCAAAGACAGGTTCAACTCCGGGAGGATCATCACCAAAAACAACGCCTCCGGCAAGAGAAACACCACCATCTGATTCAGACAATTCTAATATCAAACCAAAGTAATTTAACCCTAATCAAGTATAGTATTCAAAAATCAACCTATGACAAAATCTATTAAACTGCTGGCTATTATTTTTATACTGGCTACAGGTGCAATTCAGGCGCAGACCCTTAAGTTTGGTCACATTAACTCAACCCAGTTGCTTACGCAGATGCCGGAAACCAAAATGGCCGATTCGACATTACAAAAATTCGGAACCACTTTGGAAGCACAGTTAAAAACTATGACCAATGAATATCAGAGTAAAGTAACTGAATTCAGAGCAAATGAAGCAACTATGTCGGAGCCGATAAAAGAGGCAAAAGCAAAAGAAATCAATGATCTTGAAACAAGAATCCAGGATTTCCAGGAGTCTGCACAAACTTCATTGCAAAAAAAGAAAGAAGAAATTTATACCCCAATCATTAAAAAGGCTGAAGATGCCATTAAGGGTATTGCTAAAGAAAAAGGATATTCCTACATATTCGACACAAGTGTTGGTGTTGTTCTTTACGCTCAGGAATCTGACGATATAATGCCTTTGGTAAAAGCCAAACTTGGTTTGAAATAATCCGGGGTTAAAATTGTAAAAAGCCATCTGTAAGGATGGCTTTTTTTGTTTCCCGTTATCGGTAAATACATATGTTTATTATATTAGCAGCCAAATGAAAGCATCCAAAACTGTTAAGTCGTCGAGTCCGATTGGAATATTCGATAGTGGCATTGGCGGATTAACTGTTGCCGATGCCATCCATAAATTATTGCCTTCCGAAACTTTAATTTATTTTGGTGATACCGCCCATCTTCCGTATGGAGATAAGGCTCCTGAATCTATCAGAGCCTATTCAGTAAGAATTGCTGATTTTTTACTGGAGCATGGATGTAAAATGATTGTTATTGCCTGTAATACTGCATCGAGTATTGCCTATGAAACAGTGAAGGAACATGTAGGTGGAAGAGCAACTGTAATCGATGTAATAAATCCGGTGGTTGCTGAGGTTAGCAATATGAAAAAGATTACTCATGTAGGAGTAATTGGCACCAGAGCCACCATTCGTTCCAATGCATATGCTACCAGAATTGTCAGACAGAATGAAAGTCTGAAAGTTTCCTCACTTGCAACACCTTTGTTGGCACCTATGATTGAAGAAGGTTTTTTCAACAACAAAATCAGCCGCACCGTAATCAACAGTTATTTATCGCGTCCTAAAATTAAAAAAATAGATGCACTGATTCTGGCATGCACGCATTATCCGTTGATCAAAGCTGAGATAACTGAGTATTACAAAGGGAATATTACCATAGTTGATTCTGCAGCCATTGTTGCCCGCTTTGTCAAACAATCGTTAGCAGCATCCAAATTACTTCACAGCGGAAAAGCCGGTAAGCACCGCTTCTATATTTCTGATTTTACGAAATCATTTGAGCAGAGTACCAAAATCTTTTTTAAGGATAAACTGAAGCTCGAACACAAAAATTTGTGGAAGTAATTTTTAGTATAGCACAAACATTACTATCATAATAAAAAGCGATGAGATAATTGCTGTAATTGTGTAGATGAAAAACAGAATAATCATCTTAAAAATTGTTTTGAGATAAGATTGTTCGTAAAAATTGCGAAATGCAAACAAGGTATAAATTGAAACAATTAAGAATAACCATCCGGCTGCATCGCTACCCGTTAAATTCTCATAAATGTTTTGAAGGATGAGCATAACGAATATAAAGGAATACAGATGGAAAGAAAATATCAGATGATCTATATATAGAAATTTTCTTCTGATATATAATACCTGGAGAACAAATGCGAAAATTGGAATAAGACAAAAAATAATCCATGGCAATTTGCTTGAAAGATAATCCTTAAATTTATCGAAATCAGAGTTTGCAAATTTTACCAATTCACCATAGTAAAAACGATTCCAGAAAGTATTTTCTATATTTAATGAATCCATGATTTCAATAGTATTGGTATGGCCTCTTTTCACCATTGCTTTGATCTCGGGATATTTTAGGTCATCAATTACCAGGTCATCCTCATTCACTCCTGAAGAATCAAGTAATGCTGCAGCTGCATCATCTTTGATTTTGTATGAAATGGGACCTTGATTAATCACAATCATTGAATCGGATTCAACATTAATGACTCCTGTTGTGTCATTAGCAATTAATTGGTGAATTTCCTTTTTCGGATCTTCATTCCCAAATGAGGCAATAAGGAAATACAAAACAGTAACTGTGATAAACATCCTGATTGGATCGAGGTATCGCTGTCGGCGCCCTCTCAAATATTCTTTCGAGAGTAATCCCGGACGGAAAAGTAGAGCTGGCACAGAATGGGTAAATCTTGAATCTACCGATAAAAAATTGGTAATCAATTCAACCATTAATTTGCGAAAAGTCAGTCGTTTGTTATCGTTTTCCTGTCCGCATTCGGGACAAAAATTTTCCAGCTGCGGAAGTTCTTTTCCGCAGTTGGTACAATAAGGAGACTTAATCCTTTGCCGGCGCATTACCTTTTATGGTTGTTGATACCACTTAGAATAGAAAAGATAATTCTTTGAAATCCGTTCATTAAATTCTTTGAAATGTTCGGGTGTCATTTGCTTTACTTTTTTTGCAGGAACGCCGGCCCAGATACTACCAGGTTCAACAATGGTATTTTCAAGAACCACAGCTCCGGCTGCAATCATGGAATTTGCTCCAATCACAGCATTGTCCATTACAATTGCTCCCATACCAATAAGCACATTATCTTCAACCGTGCAACCGTGCACAATGGCAGCATGGCCGATAGAAACATTGTTACCAATTAAAGTAGCTGTTTTCTGATAGGTGCAATGTATAACAGCTTGATCCTGAATGTTTACGCGATTTCCAATGGTTATCGAATTAACATCTCCGCGAACGACTGCATTAAACCAAACAGAGCATTCATCTCCCATGGTTACCTCTCCGGTAATGGTTGCATTATCAGCCAGATAGCAATCTTTACCAAAAACCGGTAAAATGCCTCTGACAGGTAAAATAAGTGCCATAATTTTCAGTTATAAGGGAACGAAGATAACCAGTTCATTGGAAATTTTTGTAATTTTACGGAACGATGCGAAACCGATCAATTTATTTGCTGTTTGTGGCGATGGCCGGATTGGCCTTTCTGGCAGGATGTCAGGATGAGGACGAATATTCAGATGTTCCGGAGATTAAATTCGTGAGTCTAGAAAAATTCGATTATACCACACCATTTGATTCGTTGTCACTTACTTTTTCATTTACCGATGGCGATGGTGATTTGGGTGTTGCATCCAATGATACTGCCACTCGTGATGTAATAGCAACTATGTATGAAATGAAAGATGGTGTTTTTGTGCCATGGGATGATGGTAATCCGTTTTTGAAATATGCACTTCCTTACATGGAACCTCGTGGCAGCAATGCATCGTTGAAAGGTGACATTTCCATATCGATGAGCTTTAATTTACTCCAGCCAAACGACACCATTAAATATGATGTGTATATTTTGGACCGTGCCGGAAATAAAAGCAACACTATTACAACTTCTACAGTAATTACACAGGTGCAGTAATTATTCCATCCAGCGTTTGTACCACATCTGGAAAACAAAAATTTCATAGATCCTATCGAAGCAATGTTCATTGCCCGCCATGTAGTATTCGTATAATCCACGAACTTTTTTAACAGAAAATATTTTCTGACGACGTAAAAATGCCGGATCAAAGGCTTCGTCAAATAAAGGCTTCAGTTCTTTCAATCCCCAGGTACTTATTGGTAAACCAAATCCTTGTTTTGGTCGGTCTACTAATTCTTTAGGAATGTGGCGGTGTACCACATTGCGAAGGATAGATTTTCCTACACCATTTCGCATTTTATAATCTGCAGGCAATGTAGCAGCAAATTCTGCGATTCTGTGATCCAGAAGAGGCTCACGTCCTTCTAAGCTTAGAAAAGATGTTGCTCTGTCGACTTTCGCCAGGATATCATCTACCAGATAGGTTTGATAGTCGATAGCAATTACCCGGTCGATTTCTTCATTATTTTTATTCAGCAGGTGCCCATTCATGAACTTGCTGTATAAATGTTTTGTTTTTATCTTAAGGAAGGAGCTGATTTCCGCTTCTGTGAAAGTCTGATTCAGAGCATTCAGCATCATCGCACCATCACGTGCCTGAAGATAACTTTGAACCCTGCTTAATCTATCTACATGATGCAAAGATTTGGTTCGAAAACGATTGATAAATTCAATAGACTTTGCACCTCCACGTTTTACAATATCTGGAAGACCAATAAATCTGTCGATTTGCTTGCGTGCCTCAAAATATTTAGAATAGCCTGCAAAAACTTCATCACCACCATCTGCGCTAAGCACCACTTTCACATGTTTGCTGGCGAGTTTGCAGACTAAAATATTGGGAATAGCACCACCATCGGCAAGTGGTTCATCATATACATCAGGTAGATCCTGAATAATTTCGGTAGCTTCTTTTTCGCTACATAAATATTCATGATGATCGGTTCCCAGGTAATTTGAAACACCTTTTGCAAAATGCGATTCGTTGAATAATTCATTCTCGAATCCAATAGTAAAAGTCTTCAGTTTCTGAGTTTGATTTTTCTGAATCAGAGCAGTAACACCGGAGCTATCGTAACCGCCACTCAGGAAAACTCCAACAGGAACATCGGAAATCATACGGTAGTTGAATGATGAAATCAGAAGTTTCTCGAGTTCATCAGTTGCTTCTTCGTAAGATATTTTTAATTTAGGTTTATTGAATGCATCCAGAATATTCCAGTATGATTTCAATTCTATTTTTCTGCTTCTCAGATTAAATTCGAGATGTGAACCCGGACTTAGTTTCTGGGTATTTTTAAAAATAGAGTAGGGAGCCGGAATGTATCCATGATGGAAATACAGACGCAACGAATCGAAATCTATTTTCTTTTTAAAGCCAGGATGTTGATGAAAAGCTTTTAACTCCGATGCAAAAAGAAATAAAGTTCCATCCCAATAGTAATACATTGGTTTTACGCCTGCACGATCGCGGAATATGTGAACTTTATTGGCTGAAGGATTATAAATTACAATGGCAAACATGCCAATGAATTTATGAACGCATGCACTTCCCCATGCCTGGAACGATTTTAAAACTACTTCGGTGTCTGAATGACTTTTGAAGGCATGCCCCAAAGCTTCCAGTTCTTTTCTGATTTCAGCGTAATTGTAAACTTCGCCATTGAAAACCAAAATATCACCATTGATTTCGTTTATCATGGGCTGATGTCCCAAAGGGGATAAATCAATTACCGATAATCTGCGAAAACCAAGTCCTACAGTAGCATCTCCAAAGTGACGCAATTCGCCACCTTCATCATCGGGTCCGCGATGCGCAATTGATCGGGTCATTTTCCCAAGAATTTCTTCATTGGAAGACCTCGAAAAGTCAATAAATCCTGCTAATCCACACATATTTAATAATACTCAAACCCGATGCTAAGGTTACAAGAAAACGCCGGTTTCCGCATATTGTTAACCTGATATGCAGAAACCGGCAGAAAGTATTTTTAATTATTTGAAAACGAAAAAGTTAGGTGCAATACCTACTTCCATTGAATCTATTACATTTCCGGACGATTGATATCTGAAGATATGGCCATTTTGCGTGAAACCGGGTACAAATCCGCCATAAATGGTTCCATAAACAGGATCCACTCCGAGGCCATAGAACGATTTATCTATTACCGGAACCAGCCCGCTTACCGAAGGATTGGCAATGCTTGTTTTACATACTTTTCCGGTATAGGCATCAGAACCGTTCAAGAAATAAAGCTCTGTCCCGGCACCATTTTTAGTGAGTTTTATCGGATGCTCAAACTGACCCATTGGGAGACTGGTTTCAATGGTTTGGTCGGCAGGGTTTAGTTTCCATAGTGAGCCTGCAATGTCATCGGCAGTACCACCTGTGAAATCGGGTCCGGTACTTCCGCTGCAAAGCACCCAGATTTTTCCATTCGCATCCATACAAAGGCTATTGGGGTTCACGCCCACTGTAATTGTTGTTAAAACTGTTTCAGCAGTAAGATCAATCACAGTCACGGTGTTGTCGGTTCCGAAACCACCCACATTTACCACAAATAATTTGTTAGAGTTAATTACCATTTGTTCCGGGCCATTTCCGGTTGGAATGGTATTGGTAATGGTGTTTGTGGTAAGATCAATTACCTTGATATTATTATCGAACCAATCGCTTACATATCCTTTGTTATTAGATGTTACGATATAACGTGGACTTTGAAACCCGGAGATTGTTGCAACACTTTGCATATTGCTGAGGTCAACGACTTCAATCTTCTGCGAATTATTTACAACGATATAACCTTTATTATTCAGGATGGTCATTGACTGTGCCACATCTCCCAAAGGAAAACCATTTGTAATTTCAAATACATCATTCGACATGGTTCCTGATTGGAGATTCAGATAAGAAACAGATGAATTTCCTGCACCAAATGAGCCTTCGTTTACTATGTAAATACCGTTAGTCAGATAATTTGCTGGAGTATCTTCCTTATCATCTTTTGAACAGGAAGAAAAAGTAATAATCGGAATGGTTATTAGTAGTAGGAGTTTAAAATTAATTTTCATTTTCTATTGAGTGTTTTTGGTGTGTTAGTAGTGATTTAAATTCAATGTTATTCCGGTGCTGATCCATCTGCCTGGCATTGGTCGGTAAGCCATTACCTGATATTGTGCATCAAAAAGATTCATCACCCGGAAATACAATCTGATACCCGTTTTTTGAATGTTGATATTTTTGGACAGCGTTAAGTTGGCTGTTGCATAATCGTTCAGATGACTATTGTTGTCAGCTGTTGTATAAGTTATGCCGGTGAAATTCTGCTGATACGAAAGCATAAACTGATGCCAATGCAAATAGATTGATCCTTGAATTCGATGCTCAGGTATGTAAGGAATTTGTTTGTCGATTATAGCGGCACTATGTGGATTCTCGGATGCAACAATAGCAGAAATATTCCAGGAATAATTTGCATTAAAAGTAATCATCAGATTGCCTGTTGATTTAGTCCATGACATTTGAGCTTCCACACCTTTAATCTGTACCTGTTGCAAATTATCGGGTGAATGAATTCCTCCTGTAGTTGGCTGCCAACGTATCCAGTTATCGACATTACTTATGAAGCCTGTGATTCGGAATTGAGGTAAAACAGAATCACCGGGAAACAGTGATATGCCGGCTTCGTGACTAAATGCTGTTTCTGTTTTTAGGTGTGCATTTCCTCCGGGAATCCAATACAAATCATTCATGGAAGGAATACTGTAACTGATTCCGGAATTAGCAACTAAATACAATTTGTTCTTTAGCAAATTTCCACTAAATCCGATTGAAGGCGCTACAGGAGGGTTTTGTACATTGGTAAATTCTGCTCTCAGAGAAGCATGAAAATCCCATCCTGAAAAAGGCCGAAAAGAAATTCCGGAGAACAGGGAAGTCGTATTTCTTTGTCGCTGCTGATCATATTCTTTGAAAGAAGCTTGTGCAAGGCTATAACTTACTCCCGAATTGATGGTGATTTTATCGTTGTGGAAATATCTCCATTCAATTTCGCCATTGTAATTTTTTACTAAATAATCGAGGTCGAGTGCTGACTTAGGATCTACATAAAACTGATATTCCTGAAACCATCCGGCACTTACTTTAAAACTATGTTTATTAATTAAAATTCTGTAGTTGAGATAGGTTCTTAATACACTGTCGCGTTGTTCTGCATGACTCTCCGGTACCGTCATTAAGGGAGGGATTTCGCGATTGGTGAACTGATACCAAATACCTGCACTTATATATTGATTAGAGCCAGTTTTAAAACAGAAATCCTGTAACAAACCATAACCGGAAACAGCACCATGTGTTTGTTTTACTTCCGGCTTCAGCCGATGTGTTGTATTGATGTAAGTAAAGTCGTTTTCGGAAGTATGATAAAATACTTTGGTTGCTGAAGTAAGATCCTTACTGGAAACAGATACTGATGCATTCCCCTGGTAGTTACCGAAACTACCGGTTTCAAAATTCAGCATCGATTTAAATGCTTTTTTAAATTCCGGTTTGTGATTATTCAGAATTAGTGTGCTTCCCAAGGCAGCATTACCATTCACCGGCGATGAACCACCATGAACCAGTTGTATATTGTCGGTGATAAAAGATGGAATGATTGAAAGATCACTTAATCCCAGACTTGCAGAATTAATATTAAAACCATTCCACAATACATTATTATGCCTGGCTTCGGTACCTCTGGCCGAAATTACTGCAACTCCACCGGCACCATAACTCTTAATAAACATAGCCGAATTTTGCTGCAACAGTTCTGCAATAGTTTGATTGGGTGCAAGTAAAACAGTTGACGAATCAAATTTGGTGATGTGTGCGCCTTGATCAAAAAGTTTGTTGCGGTCGGAATGAATTTCCACTTCTTTCAATCGGATAGTATCAGAAGTTTGTGCAGCACTATTTAAGACAGGAAATAATCCTATCAAAGTGAATAAGCAAAACATCCTGAACAATGGCATACTGAAATAATTTCCAGAATTCGATGAAATGGCAAGCGGATATGATTCAGGATAATGAATCGTTTCAACTCACTGCTTTTCCTCCGAAAGACTGTTTAAGTTATAGTAATATGGCAGGTCTTCTGACTCACCTTCCTTTTGGGTGCCTTCCCGGATTTTTGAGAAATCCAGTGGCATGAATACCCTAAAGGTTCAATTCAGGCTTACAGCAGCGGGGACTGTTCCGGATTTTCACCGGGATTCCCTTTTAATAACCGGAATTGAATCCGGTCAACCATATTTTGTGCAATAATAGTATTTAAAAGTTAAACAAAACTAATTCCTTAAAAGTTTTTTGACTCCTTTAAAAGGGGAAATAGTACTTTTAGGGTTTGGAATAAATTGTCTAATTCTATGATAAAGAAGTATTTACTTGTAATTCTGTTGCTTATATGTGCTCAAACCCAGGCTCAGAAAGTCAACTTATCGTTTGTCGGCGGATATATGGTAGGAGATAAGTTTGATTCTTTTTATGAGGACGATTCCTATTATTTCAGCAAAGTTTCGGATGGCTTGCAGGTTGGTGCCGGGATTGAATACGTGATGCCAACGAATTATAGTATCGATTTCAATTATTTTTTCCAATCCACAACTGCTCCAACAACATTTAGTATTGATTCGTTAAGGGAATTTGATTATTTTGATTTAACACTTCACAACGTGGTATTTGGTTTCAACAAACATTTAGCTTCTGACAATGGTTTGTACGATGTATATGGTGGGATAACAACAGGTATTCTGTTTGCCGCCATCAGCGAAGATGTTTCTTCTTATGATGGAAGTTCCGTAAATTTTACCTGGGGTGCCAAGGCTGGTTGTAATCTTTTTCTTTCACCTGTGGTAGGATTGAAATTGCAAACGCAATTAATAACTGCAGTACAAGCTATGGGAGGTGAACTTTATTTCGATGAAGCCGGAAAATTACCTGGCTTAAAAACGAAATCTAACCTCTATCAATTTTCAGTTTTAGGCGGAATAGTTTTTAAGTTAGGAAAGCAATCGCAAAACTAAAACCGGTATTTTAAACGAACTTATTTTTTCAGGAATTCTTTAAGTATCAGACGTAATTCCTGATTTTGTTTATCCGTAAAAACCGCATTCGGAATAGATTCAAAATCGGGTAATGATTCACTTTGTTGGATATAACGGATTCCGTATATATGAAATATGTGTGCTGCCAGGTATTCCTGTTCGGTTTGTCCTGGAGTAGGAATGGTAACTATTCGCGAATGTTGCAATGTAAGCAGATCCATCAGCGTGGAGTAACCGGGTCTGCAAATTACCCATGTTTCGGGATGTAAAATGGTGAGCAGTTGTTCATCACTGATTGCGGAAATGGTGGTGCCGTTTGCAACAGTTTGAGTTGTGTTTGTTTCGGGTTTTCCCCGGATGATTAAAGATGGTAGTCCGCAATTCTGAAAGTAGTTTTGCAATTTATTTTCAAGCAAGGTTCGTTGTGGCTCGACACCTGAAAGCAGTGCTATGAAGTGATATTTTTTTTCAGCTGGCTTTGGTAAGGATGTGAATCTCGATAAAAGGCCGATATGTTTGTGGGGAAGATCAGGTTCAGCAATTTCAGAAAGCTTACCGGAAAGATTGTGTGGTGGTTTGAGATCAGGAATCCACAATTCATCAAATTTTTGCAAGCGATTTTTGTGTAATCGCAGCAGGAGAGGTTCCATAAAGCGTAGTGATTTTCCTGCCTGAATATTTATCTGGTGACAGATAATAGCAGCAGGAATTTCAGGATGATGCAAACCATAGCGGTTATCGGAAATTATATGCGTGAAACCATGTTCCTGAATCACCTGCAGTAATGCTTCATGTTCCTTTTCAATAGCCTTCAAAATGGAAGGAAATTGTCTGGCAATTGCCATGGTCATGGAGCCCTTTTCGGGATAAGAAATTCGTATGCCCGGCAAAGTGACAAACAATAAATTCGGGAAAGTCTGTTTGAGAATAGCATAACCGCCATCTTCAGCAGCAATACCAATTTCACAGCCCATGCTCACTAATTCCCTGATCACAGGAATCATGCGGGTGGCATGACCTAATCCCCAGTTTAGAGGGGAAACCAGAACTTTTGGTTGCTTGGATGGCATCCTGCAAAAGTAGGATAATGTAGCGTGATTGCACAACGGAATGAAATGTGTATTTTCGCGGCAAAATTCAGCACTAGTGGGAAAGGATAAATTAAGGCGATTTGCAGAACTGGAAACTTTAGACCGGGTTTTTCAGCCAAAGGGATTATTTCTCGATAAAGACTTTGAATTGAAAGGCAAGTGGGGCCATGAGGTATTTGGGAATAGCAAGCCAATTGTAGTTGAGTTGGGATGTGGTCGTGGGGAATATACGGTGGCACTCACCGGTTTTTATCCCGAGAAAAATTTCATAGGAATTGACATTAAAGGAGCCCGTTTGTGGCGTGGTGCTAAAACGGTTAATGAAGAACAAATTCTGAACGGTGCGTTTCTTCGCACACAAATAGAGCAGCTAGCGGCATTTTTTGCACCGGGAGAACTCAATGAAATCTGGATTACTTTTCCAGATCCGCAACCACAGAAAACCAGAGAAAACAGAAGACTTACTTCACCACGTTTTTTAGCTATGTACCGTTCCTTACTGGTGGCGGGAGGAATAGTGCATTTAAAAACTGACAATCGCACTTTTTACGATTACACTTTGCTGAAACTTGCGGCCGACAAAGTCACTATTCACAGGCAATCGACTGATGTACACACTGAATTTCCGGATGATCCTTTAATGGCAGTTCAAACTACGTATGAAAAAAAATTCAGGGATCAGGGATTTTCTATTTGCTATGTATCCTTTTCATTCCAATAAAAAACGCCACAGTTTTAGCTGTGACGTTCTTTTTTATTATTAAAATTCGTTTTAGTCTTTGATAAATTTCTTAACTATATTTTTTGATCCTGCTGTAACATTCACAAAATAAACACCGGCAGGAAGTTTAGAAATATCTGCTTTTATCTGATTCTCATAATTATCAAATTCAAGTACCGTTTTACCTATAACATTCACAATTTTTACCTGAGAAGCATTTGCAGGAATTCCTGAAATATACAAATCATCGGAGGCAGGGTTTGGGTAAACAGCCAATCGGCCGGAGGCATTTGCTTCTGCAACTCCTGTTGTTCCATTTTTTGCAGGAATTGAAATTCCAGTGTGCGTATTTTTATTATCGCTTTGCGTTACAAAAACACTGATGTCGCAATTATCGATATTAAAATTTGCAGGCACCGTGTAAGCGTAGGTGCGGGTAACCAGCGTTCCCTGTGAAACAGTAGTTATGGTTTCGCCCCACTGACCGGTGAGTAAATTCCGTAGAATGTGGTTGTGCGTATAATTTGCACCTCCACCGGATTGATAACCGATGACACCACTTTCAGTGAAGGCAACGTTCAGTTTATTGTCCAGGCTCTCGGAAGCGGTATAATAAAGCTCAACAGTCACCGATAATTCTCGTGTTGTTGCATTCCACGAGGTAGCGGCTCCAATGTTAACTGGTGAATTTCCGCCATTCAGAATAATATATGCTCCGGCACCCTGATTCGGATAGGCGGTATCCCACCAACCCGGACGGCGGATTGCGAGATTATTTGGAGGATTTTGAGGGAAATAAGGGGGAGCATTGTAAGCACCGGACCAAACCAATCTGTTCATGGTTCCACTTGGGTAAGCTGCAACACCGGCAAAGGCATCAATCGGGTTGCCCCAGGGAGTGCGGAAATCGGGTTGACCCGCAGAGGGATTTGCAAATGATCCGGAATGTACATTAATCAGAACAACACGGCCGGGAAAAGCGTTATACAACTGATTGGCCCGGAAATGTCCGTCGGGACAATTCACGCAATTTACACCGGTAAACTCTTCCAGCACCGCATTTCGGGGCTGAACAGCTGTAGTTACCAGTGTTTGGGCCAATGCGGGCATGGCAGCAATCAGGGCAATTAGGGTAGGAGTAAAGAACTTTTTCATAGGCACAATGGATTTAAGAAGTAAATTTAGAAAAAAAATGGGAATATGACAAGAATCATTAAAAAATAAGTGACTGAAAAGCAGTTATTTGCGTTTTTTTATGGTGCTTGCCAACAGGTGTTTACAATTTGATTTAAGCTATCGTGCCGAGGGGATTGTATTTCACAGTATTTTTGCATTTTAAGCGACTATTAGACGATTAACAACCATAATTTCATAAATAATGGAGCATACAACAGATACCCTGGAGAGGGTTATCATCAAGTTTGCCGGAGATTCCGGTGATGGAATGCAATTGACAGGTACGCAGTTCACGAATACTGCGGCTTTATTTGGTAACGATATCAGTACGTTTCCTGATTTCCCGGCTGAAATCAGGGCTCCTCAGGGAACACTGGCTGGTGTATCGGGTTATCAGTTGCACTTTGGAAGTACGAACATTTATTCGCCCGGCGACAAGTGTGATGTTTTAGTGGTAATGAATGCTGCGGCATTGAAAGCCAACTTACGTCAGTTGAAGCCAGGTGGAACAATTATAGCCAATACGGAAGGTTTTGATTCCAAGAATTTACGTTTGGCAAATATTGCCGAAACAGATCATCCATTAGAAAATGGTTCACTGGATAAATTCCGGGTTATAAAAATTGATGTCACCAAAATGACCCGTGCGGCTTTAACTGATTCGGGATTGGGAGTAAAAGAAATTGATCGTTCCAAGAACATGTTTGTACTTGGCTTTTTGTATTGGATGTACAACCGTTCACTCGACAACTCAATTCGTTTTCTGGAAGAGAAATTTTCAAAGAAACCGGATATCCTGAATGCAAATATTAAAATTTTGAAAGCCGGATTTAGCTACGGTGATACTACGGAAACGATTATGACCCGTTACGTGGTAAATCCAGCGAAGATGATTCCAGGTGTTTACCGTAACATGATGGGAAATCAGGCTACTGCTTTGGGATTAATTGCTGCTGCGAAAAAATCGGGATTGCAATTATTTTTCGGAACTTATCCTATTACACCTGCATCCGACATTCTGCATGAGTTGGCAAAATATAAAAACTTTGGAGTTCGAACTTTTCAGGCTGAAGATGAAATCGCAGCTATTGCTTCGGTAATTGGGGCTTCATTCGGGGGTGCTTTAGGCGTTACTGCTTCATCGGGACCGGGAATTGCATTGAAAGGCGAAGCTATGGGACTGGCAGTGATGCTGGAACTTCCGGTAGTAATTATCAATGTTCAGCGAGGTGGTCCATCTACAGGATTACCAACTAAAACGGAGCAATCGGATTTAATGCAGGCATTATACGGAAGAAATGGTGAAGCACCTATGCCGGTAATTGCTGCCTCTTCTCCAGCAGATTGTTTTGAAACGGTATTCGAAGCAACACGTTTGGCAATTGAGTTTATGACTCCGGTGTTATTCCTCTCCGACGGATATATCGCCAATGGTGCAGAGCCATGGAGATTCCCACAGAGTGCAGATCTGAAAGAGATCAATGTAAAATTCGCAACTGAGAAAAACGGCGAAAAATATCTTCCGTACAAGAGAGATGAAAAATTATCCCGTCCATGGGCAATTCCTGGAACGAAAGGATTAGAGCATCGTATCGGAGGAATTGAAAAGCAACATGAAACCGGTAATATCTCTTACGATTCTGAGAATCATGAATTCATGGTTCACATGCGTGAGAATAAAGTTGAAGGCATTGCCAATCATATTCCATTGCAGACTATTGACACCGGAACTGAAAAAGGAAAGTTGTTAATTTTAGGATGGGGATCAACTTACGGAGCTATCAAAACTGCCGTTCTTGAAGCAAGAGCAAAAGGTTATGATGTTTCACATGCTCATGTTCGCTATCTGAAACCATTCCCTAAAAATCTGGGTGAGGTATTGTATAATTTTGAACATGTTCTTATTCCTGAAATGAATAACGGACAACTGGTAAAAGTAATTCGTGATAAATTCATGATACCTGCAATTGCCTACAATAAAATTCAGGGATTACCATTTAATGCCGGTGAAATCAGAGAGAAAATCGAAAGTATCCTGGGTAAATAATTAATTCGAAACAAAAAAAATCTGTATAAAATGTCAGAAGTAACAACAACTCCCGCACAACCATCATTTACTGCGAAAGATCTGGTAACCGATCAGGATGTGAGATGGTGCCCCGGCTGCGGTGATTATTCTATATTAAAACAGGCACAAACTGTAATTCCTGAATTAGGAATTCCACGCGAAAATATTGTATTCATTTCCGGAATTGGATGTTCTTCACGTTTTCCATATTATATGGAGACCTACGGTATGCACAGTATTCACGGACGTGCAGCAGCATTTGCCAGTGGATTAAAAGCAACCCGTCCTGAACTTAGTGTATGGATGGTTTCGGGTGATGGTGATTCATTGTCAATTGGTGGAAATCACTTCATTCATTTATTGCGTCGAAATTTTAATGTGAATCTGTTATTGTTTAACAACGAGATTTACGGATTAACCAAAGGGCAATATTCTCCAACTTCTGAAGCTGGGAAAGTTACCAAATCAACTCCATTCGGTTCTATTGATCATCCCTTCAATCCTGCAGCTTTGGCTTTAGGTGCAGATGGAACTTTTATTGCACGTTCGATGGATCGTGATCCGGTTCATTTGAAAGATATTCTTCGTCGTGCACATGCGCATCAGGGTACATCGTTCGTTGAAATTTATCAGAACTGTAACGTTTTCAATGATGGTGCATTCGAAATCTTCACCGATAAGGAAACGAAGAAACTGGAGACGTTGTTTGTAGAGAATGGAAAACCATTGGTTTTTGGTGCGAACAGTGATAAAGGGGTCAAGCTGGATGGTTTCAAACCTGTCATTGTAAATCTTGCGGAAGGCCATTCTGCAAATGATTTATGGATTCACGATGAAACAGATCGCGTGAAAGCAGGAATTCTGAGTCGATTCTTCGATAATCCTAAAAAAGGTGGAGATCATTTCCCACGTCCGTTTGGCGTATTTTATACCGAGCAACGTGCTTGTTATGAAGATGGATTGAATGCTCAGATTGCTGCTGCACTGGCACAAAAAGGTGAGGGCGATCTCGATAAATTATTAAAAGGTCGTGATGTTTGGGAGATTCATTAATCCCTGATCATTATCAACATAAAAAGCCCCGCAATTGCGGGGCTTTTTCATTGGTTATAGAAGGGGAAAAGGGGTCGGTTGAGAATATCAGAATTTAAATGCAGCACCCAGAGTCAGCCAAGATACACCATATCCAACTTCACCGAAGGCGGCAACTTCAGGTGTGAAGTAATATTTGGCTCCTGCGAATACGGAAGCATAAGCTGAACTGGAATAATTGGTATTGACGAGAACATTATTCGGAATATCATCAGAATAGTTCAGCACATAATAGGCCAGCATGATTCCGGCATAAGTATCGAGCTCTTCTACTTCAAATACATCGTAGTGAAAAGTTCCGCGGGCACCAACCATGAAGTAATTCCATTTTTGGCGGTACTTATCAATTTTATATACGAATCCTTTGTAACCCACATAGCCACCAACGCCAATGGTACCACCACCATCGAGATCCACAATGCCATGGTCGAAATGCGCTCCGAAGGCAGGTGTGGTAGTTGAAAAGGAATTCAGTCCATAAGCACCTCCGAGTCCGAAGCCCACACCAATATTACTGGTACCTTTCGAAAAGGTGCCATCCTGACCATATGATTGAAGGAATCCGGTGAAAAGGGTAAAAGCAATAAGAACTAATTTTTTCATGTTTTTAAAAATGTGTTTCATAGTGCAAAATAAGTCTGTTCTGAGCCAATAAAGGAGAAACATCAGATTCATTTATCAACATTACCCTGTTATTTAAATAAATGAAGGCTGGAATTGTGTTTAATAACAGTAACGGATGACATTTTAGGCATCAATTTTGTAAATTTGTCGCCTCTCTCACTTTAGATATGAAATATCAGATGCCTAAACCACTTTTACTTTCAATACTGTTAATTTTCAGTATATCGCTCACCAGTTTCCTGCCACAGCAGCAAATTGAGCGAATGAGTATGCAAGTTGTTTCCAAATCGTTGAAAAAAGGGCAGTCGGTGACCACGGAAGCCATGGTGTATTATACATCAGAAGATGGTGGACACATGACCACCAAAACACTGAAACCTTTTTTGAGTTACATGATGATTAATTCAAAGGGTGAATTAAAAATCTACGATCCGAAAGCAAATACCATCCTGATTAAACCAAACAGTGGCATATCATCGCAATCGAGTTTTATGTATTTTATCTTAAATGGTCATGCCGGCGATATGGGATTAAAATCAGCCGGATTCAGTATTAGCGATACCCGTTTTGAAAATGGAATGGTTATAACAACCTGGTTGCCACCTTCGGTGCTCGTTGGCACTATGGGCAAAGCAGAGTTGGTACACGAAAATTACCTGCCGGTTTACATGGCATATTTTGATTCTAAAAATGAACCTTTGCTTAAAGTTTATTACAGTAATTATACCAAAGTAAAAGATCTCAGTTTTCCGCAATCCGTTACTGAATTTCGGTTTACTTCACCAATTGATTCCACTATTGAGAAAAAAGGTTACTCCAATATTAAAACCAATGAAGCTGTTGAAGATTCTCAGTTGAATTTTAAAATCCCTTCCAATGCGCGAAGCTTACAACAGTAAATTTATTTTGTTTATTGGAATACTTGGTTTCTTATTCATTTCTGAAACTCTGCAGGCGCAATTGAGTTCCGGTGATCTGGGATTAATAGGAGCGCAAAAATTTGAAGAAGCGCAATACAAAAAAAGGGAGATACATTTTCTTACTTCCAAAAGTAAAAGTCCGTTAGTTAAGTACAATCCCGTGACTTTATTTTTCGGTTCCATGATGTATTTTTATCAGGCAGCATTAAGTCCGCAAATTTCTGCTGAATGCCGTTTCCAGTTGAGTTGTTCCAATTTCAGTAAGCAATCTATTTCCCGCTTCGGTTTATTAAAAGGCGTGGCATTGTCGGCTGACAGAATTATGAAATGCAATCGTGTGGCCATGATTGATGCCCGTCCCGGCGATTACGATGTGAATTTCAGAATGTTTGACACACCTTCCAAATATCATATTCATCGGTGAGGTTGCTGCTGCTATATTTTTTGTTTTTCCCCTTGTTGCTTTCTGCTCAGCAGGATTCCATAGCACCAATAACATCTGTTGATACTATTGAAACTATTTTACCGGTAGATTCCATTCAACAGGAGTTGAATTTTATTACTTACTTAAATAACAGAGGTGAAAACCGGGATGCTTTGCTTGCATTGAAGCGATTGACCATGACCGGAACAGCTTTCAGTGCAGGTCGCACCGATACTGTTAATTTTTTTACAGCGTGGAATTTGCACCAGATACGGAACAGTGACAGTGCCATATTTTATTTTGATCGCATTTCGGCATCATCCGGATTTTATGATCCTTCATTTTTTTATGGCGTGTTGAACAGAATTTATGCAAAGCAGTATGAAGAATGTCGCAGCCGGTTATTGGCCTATCAAAACAAAGAATATCAATCGCTCACCAATTTAAATCTTGCAGCACTCGCTTTGCTTGAAAAAGATTTACCGACATTCGATAGTTTGGCTAACTCGTTTGATTATAGTTTTTATGCTATCGTTGAAGAGCAAAAGAGTCTGAAGTTATATGCCGATACCATTCGCAATTATCCGAAACGTTCAGCAGTTGTTGCAGGAGTTCTTTCGGCAATAATTCCTGGAGCGGGGAAGGTATATTCAGGAAAGTTAGGTCAGGGACTGGCTGCATTTCTCGAAATTGCAGCTCTGGGAGGTGCCACAGCTGAGTATTATTTCCGGTCGGGGCCGGAAAGTGCCGGGTTTATCATATTCGGGACCTTATTCTCTTTATTCTATGTAGGAAATATTTGGGGCAGTGCCCTTTCAGTTCATGTAAACAGAAATGAATTTTACCAACGCATCGATAACAACATCATGGTGGATTTGCATATTCCTTTGCGCCGGATTTTTCGTTAATCCGGGACAAACGAGTGCACAGTTCAGCCGAAATGCCGATTCTCTTTTTGCAAAAGGGGAGTGGCAGGATGCTGCATTGGAATATGAGCGCCGGATTTACTCTGGTGGTAATGCAGTGGAACGAACACATGCTTTACTTGGCAAAGCGGAATGCTTAAAACAAACCGGTGATTATGTAGGTGCATTTAGAACTATTGCACGAGTTCCATATAGCGAAATTAGTGATTCACTAATGGTGGTTTCGCGTTTTCAGGCTGCATTGGTTTCTTACCTCGACCGCGATTTTAATCAGGCACATTCGGAATTGTTACAGATGTCCTTTTTTGCTAAGGATAGCATGCTTTACAGGGAAACACTTTTTCTGCATGTATTGGTTTTAAATGAACAACGGAAATGGAATGAAGCAAAAACAATTGCTCAAAAAATGGTGGTGTGGTCGGATGCACCCGCTGCGATAAAAGATTCCTTATTACTTATTGTAAATACAACTTATAATGAATTGAATTATCCCAAGCTCAAGGATAAAGACAAAGCAATTAAGTGGGCTACATTTTTACCTGGAAGTGGCCATATTTATGCGGGATATACAGGAGAAGGCATTATGAATTTAACGCTTCAGGCAGCATCCTTAGGATTTATTGGATATCATATTTATATCAGTCATTTTGTTAGTGCATTCACCATTGGTTCCGGTATGTTTCAGCATTTTTATTTTGGTGGGATAAATAGGGTGCAGTTTTTAGTGGATAAGAGGAACTATATCAATAACCGGAAGTTTAATGATCCGGTGAAAGAGCAGATTGTGCAATTTCAAGTGGTGCTTTATTAGAGGACTAAGAATTTTGTGCGCAGAATAAAATTTCGTTTGGATGATAAATTATAGATGATAAATGATAGATTGAATTCTGCACAGAAGCAATTTATAATTCTATGCAAATGTCATTATTCAATTCTCACTTCATGCTCCTCACTATTCAATAGGATTAAGGATTAAGGATTAAGGATTAAGTATTAAGGATTAAGAATTTTCTGGGCAGAATGAAATTTCGTTTGGATGATAAATTATGGTACCATTTCACGAAGTGTGTAAGTAGCAAAGTTATTCTGA
>CAUJFJ010000109.1 GCA_963169675.1 Bacteroidota bacterium | reverse complement strand
CGTCAATTGTGGGGCGGTATTTCCAACGTTTTCTATCCGGATCTTATGTTGTAAGAATCCAGGGCCTCCGATAACCATAATACCACTATTTGGATTTGGTTTTTTAAAGGCAAAAATTTTACCAAAGGCTCCACTCAGTTGATAGCCTCTTTCAAAAATTCTAACATCAGCATACAACCCGTCATAACCTATAATCTGTTCATTTTGAGTGTAAATGGATTTTAATAGATCCGGTTCTTTGACTTTATCACCAAACATAAATCCGCCGGAAAACCCGAAAAGCAGATTTTTTTTGCTCTTAAATAAAACGTCTCCAGATAGCATGGAGGTCACTCCAAAACGATCTGAAAGATCCCCTCCGGGTTGATATATACCATAACTAACACCCACGAAAGGGAATCTGATTACAGAATCTTTGACCCCACTTTGGGAATAAGAACTTGAAAAACAGGAAACTATAATGACTAAAGTAAGTATAACACGCTTCATAAACAGTCTTTGAGTCTGCCAAATTACACAATATTTGATTAAGGCTCACATGCGACACATTTAATTGATAATTAAGTATTTGGATACTTTTTAAGTTTGCCCTGCCCGGGAAGTATCTTACGTATGGTTTCGTTGTATTTTGCTTAGAAAATGATGGTATAAGTCGTATCTTTGCCGCCTTATTAAAAGAAAAATGAGAAAGTTAGCCATGGTTGACCTCGTCAGCCAATACGAGAAAATAAAACCAGAAATCGATAAAGCTGTCCTTGATGTAATCGCATCTTCTGCATTCATAAATGGTCCTGAAGTGAAATCTTTTCAGGCAGAACTTGAAAAATATCTTGGTGCCAGGCACGTAATTCCTTGTGCAAATGGTACCGATGCGCTTCAAATTGCTATGATGGCGCTGAATTTACAACCTGGTGATGAAGTTATCACCGGTAATTTTACCTACGTGGCAACTGCCGAAGTAATTGCGCTTCTAAAATTAAAGCCTGTATTGGTTGATGTTTTTGAAGATACTTTTACCATTGATCCTGCTGCCGTTGAAAAAGCTATCACTCCAAAAACAAAAGCGATTGTTCCTGTACATTTATTCGGGCAGTGTGCTAAAATGGATGAAATTATGGCAATAGCCAAAAAACATAATTTGTATGTTATTGAGGACGTTGCACAGGCAATTGGTGCTGATTACACTTTTGCTGATGGAAGCAAAAAGAAAGCAGGAACAATTGGTGATATCGGATGCACCTCTTTTTTCCCTTCAAAAAATCTGGGATGCTACGGTGATGGTGGAGCTATTTTCACGGAAAATGATGATATCGCAAAAAAAATAAGAATGGTTGCTAATCATGGGCAGTCTGTTCAATATTATCACGATGAAATTGGTGTAAATTCCCGCCTCGATTCCATGCAGGCTGCCATTCTTCGAATTAAATTGCGTCACCTTGATGAATATGCCGCAGCTCGTAACAAAGTTGCTGCTTACTATGATAAATCTTTCGCAAATCATCCGAAAGTTAAAATACCGGTCAGAGATCCAAAGTCAACGCATGTGTTCCATCAGTACACGCTTGTTTTAAATGGCGTCGACAGAACAGCAATGCGCGATTTTCTGGCTGCTAAAGGGATACCTTCTATGATTTACTATCCCGTTCCTTTGCATTTACAAAAAGCATATATGGACCCCCGTTATAAAGAAGGGGACTTCCCGGTTACCGAACACCTGTGCAAAAATGTTATTTCTCTGCCCATGCACACGGAGATGTCGGAAGCCGATATGGAGTTTATAGTTTCAGGTGTGCTTGAGTACTTGAATAAATAAACATTAACAAATTAAAAAAAAATTGAACAAGCTATGAACATTGCTGTTGTTGGTACAGGTTA
This sequence comes from Bacteroidota bacterium, assembly GCA_963169675.1. Lineage (GTDB taxonomy): Bacteria > Bacteroidota > Bacteroidia > AKYH767-A > OLB10 > JADKJB01. The sequence continues at coordinate 7,126 of CAUJFJ010000109.1, read as the reverse complement.
CGTTGGGCTAGTAACCGGAACATGTTTTGCCGAAATGGGTAATCATGTAATTTGTGTTGATATTGATGCTAATAAAGTTGCATCTATGAAGGCGGGTAAAATTCCTATTTATGAGCCGCATCTGGATGTGCTTTTTGAAAGAAATCTGAAACAGGGAAGATTGAATTTTACAACTGATCTTGCTTCTGCAGTTAAAGATGCTTCTATTATTTTTCTCGCATTGCCAACACCTCCGGGTGAAGATGGCTCTGCTGACTTAAGTTATATTCTTGGTGTTGCCGATCAGCTAGGCAAATTAATTACCGATTATAAAGTGGTAATTAATAAATCAACAGTTCCTGTTGGAACAGCTGAAAAAGTTGATGCAGCAATTAAGAAGAACTGTACAACTCCTTTTGATGTAGTTTCAAATCCTGAATTCTTACGCGAAGGATTTGCAGTGGATGATTTTATGAAGCCTGATCGCGTAGTGATTGGTACCGATTCTGAAAAAGCACGTAAAATTATGGCTGATCTCTATGCGCCATTTGTGCGTCAGGGAAATCCGATTTATTATATGGATGCGCGCTCTTCTGAACTTACCAAGTATGCCGCTAATGCTTTTCTGGCAACTAAAATTACCTTCATGAATGAAATAGCAAACCTTTGCGAGAAGGTAGGTGCTAATGTTGATATGATTCGTATTGGAATCGGTTCTGATAGTCGTATCGGTAAACGTTTCCTCTTCGCAGGAATCGGTTATGGCGGAAGTTGTTTCCCTAAAGATGTTCAGGCGCTTGCCAAAACATCCGAAGATTATAACTACAATTTCAAAGTGCTCACGTCTGTTATGGATGTGAACTATGCACAACGAACTATCATTGTTGAGAAGATCAGAAATTATTTTAATAATGATCTTAAAGGAAAGAAAATCGCTGTTTGGGGTCTTGCATTTAAGCCCGATACCGATGATATCAGAGAGGCACCAGCATTGTTTATTATTGATCAACTGCTGAAAGATGGCGCAACAGTTTCTGCTTTCGATCCGGAAGCAATGAATAACGTGAAGAAGGTTGTTGGCGATAAAATTACTTATTGCGATGATGCTTATTCTACTGTCAAAGGTGCCGATGCATTGCTGATTGCTACCGAATGGTCTGTGTTCCGTACTCCGGAATTTGATAAGATGGCAAGCATGATGAATAACAAAGTTATTTTCGACGGAAGAAATTTATATGACCCTGTGAAAATGAAAGAGCTTGGTTTCTATTATAATTCAATGGGACGTTCAGCAGTAACTCAATAATCGAAATTTTATGTCAGCAAATAAAGGAAAGAGAGTTTTAATTACAGGTGCCGCCGGCTTCCTGGGTTCTCATTTATGCGATCGATTTATAAAAGAAGGATACGATGTTGTTGGTATGGATAATCTGATCACAGGTGATCTTGCAAATATTCAGCATCTTTTCAAACTTAAAGAATTTGAATTCTATCATCATGATGTTTCCAAGTTCGTTTTTGTTCCCGGTAAACTCGATTATATCCTGCACTTCGCAAGTCCTGCAAGCCCTATCGATTATTTGAAAATACCAATTCAGACACTTAAGGTTGGTTCGTTAGGAACACATAATTTATTGGGACTGGCCAAAGCTAAGAATGCACGCATTCTGGTAGCATCAACTTCTGAAGTTTATGGCGATCCAACGGTACACCCGCAGACTGAAGAGTATTGGGGAAATGTAAATCCTGTTGGACCCCGTGGTGTATATGATGAAGCAAAGCGTTTCCAGGAAGCTATCACTATGGCTTATCACACGTATCACGGACTCGAAACCAGAATTGTTCGGATCTTTAATACCTACGGACCCAGAATGCGACTGAATGATGGTCGTGTACTGCCGGCTTTCATCGGACAAGCACTGCGAGGTGAAGATCTTACCGTGTTCGGTGATGGAAGTCAAACCCGTTCGTTTTGCTATGTTGATGATCTGGTTGAAGGGATTTATCGTTTATTGCTTAGCAATTATGCGCATCCCGTTAATATTGGTAACCCTTCCGAAATTACCATGTGTGAATTCGGCGAAGAAATATTAAAGCTCACTGGCTCTTCCGTGAAGATGGTATTCAAACCACTCCCACAGGATGATCCTAAACAACGTCAGCCTGATATTTCTAAAGCACGCGAAATTTTAGGTTGGGAACCTAAAGTAAGCAGAGCTGAAGGATTGAAAAGGACTTATGAATATTTCAAAAGTCTGCCACCCGAAGAGTTGACAAAATCAGCTCACCGGTTTAGTTGATTATTTAATTGAATATATGGATTACTACGTTCACGACTCTGCCATCGTTGATGAAGGCTGCAAAATAGGAAAAGGTTCTAAAGTCTGGCACTTCTCGCATATCATGCCTAATTGTGTGATTGGTGAGAATTGCAATATCGGACAGAATGTTGTTGTTTCCCCTGATGTTATTCTTGGAAATAATGTAAAAGTTCAGAATAATGTTTCCATTTATACCGGAGTAATTTGTGAAGATGATGTGTTTCTCGGTCCCAGCATGGTTTTTACCAATGTAATAAACCCACGAAGTGCTATCAACAGACGTGGACAGTATCTTAAAACTGTCGTGAAAAAAGGCGCATCAATTGGTGCGAATGCAACAATCGTTTGTGGTCATGATATAGGTGAGTACGCTTTCATTGGTGCCGGAACTGTGGTTACTAAAGATGTACCTGCTTATGCACTCATGGTTGGTAATCCGGCCCGCCAAACCGGTTGGATGAGTGAATATGGTCACAAATTAAAATTTGTGGATGGCATTGCTGAATGTCCAGAAAGTCACGACAAGTATCGTCTGGAAAATAATAAAGTTTCAAAAATCGCATAATGTACAGATCGATTTCAGGACCGGTTAAATTTGCCGTAATTGGTAGCGGACACATTGGTAAACGACATGCCGAAATGGTGCGACGTCACCCCGAAGCACAATTGGTTGCCATGTGCGATATTCTGCCTCCTGAAACAACAGGTGCAGATGCATTTCAGGTGCCTTGTTTTACAAATGCTGAAGAAATGTTCGCTTCAGGAATTGAAATTGATGTAGTGAATGTTTGCTCTCCGAATGGCTTACATGCAGAACATGCACTGATTGCACTCGAGAATTTTAAGCATGTGGTTTGTGAAAAACCTATGGCTCTTAATAAAGCCGATTGCGAGAAAATTATTTTTAAAGCATTACAAGCTCATAAAAACGTTTTCTGTGTAATGCAGAATCGTTACTCTCCGCCAAGTCAATGGCTGAAGTCAATTGTACAGGATCAGATACTGGGAGAAATTTTCATGGTTCAGTTAACTTGTTACTGGAACCGCGACGACCGTTACTATAAGAAAGGTAACTGGAAAGGTACCGCTGATCTCGATGGTGGAACTTTGTTCACACAATTCTCGCACTTCATTGATATTATGTATTGGATTTTCGGTGATATCGTAGATATTCAGGCGAAATTCGATGACTTCACCCACGAACATAGTACCGCTTTTGAAGATTCAGGATTTGTAAATTTCCGATTCAATAATGGCGGAATGGGCTGTATCAATTACACTACTGCAGTCTGGGATTCCAATATGGAAAGCTCAATTTCTGTGGTAGGAAGTAAAGGCAGTGTGAAAATCGGCGGTCAGTATATGAATGAAGTGGAGTATTGTCATATCGACAATTATTCAATGCCGAAATTAGATCCGGTTAGTCCCGCCAACGATTATGGTGCATACAAAGGATCAGCAGCGAATCACCATTTTATTATCGAAAATGTAATCGATACTTTAAAAGGAAGAACTTCCATTACTACCAATGCGCTTGAAGGATTGAAAGTAGTAGAAATTATAGAAAGAATTTACGCATTAAGAAATCTCAAAAAAAAGTAAAATAAACAGCATGTATCAGGACATCATCAGTAAAAAGAAAAAAATTGCAGTAATCGGACTGGGCTACGTTGGTTTGCCTATCGCTCTCGAATTCGCCCGCAAAGTATCGGTTATTGGTTTTGATATCAATAAAGGTCGCGTGGATCTTATGAAAAATGGTATTGACCCCAGCGGCGAACTCGATGCCGAGGCTTTTGTTGGTTGCGATATCGTGTTCACTGATTCTCTCGATGAACTTAAGGAAGCTTCATTCTTTATTGTTGCTGTTCCAACTCCTATCGATGAACATAATCTTCCCGATCTGAAACCTATTTTATCTGCTTCCCGAACCATCGGAAAAGTGCTTAAAAAAGGCGATTACGTTGTTTATGAATCAACCGTTTATCCCGGTTGCACCGAAGAAGATTGTATTCCCGTACTTGAAGAAGTATCAGGATTGAAATTCATGGAGGATTTCAAAATCGGATATTCTCCTGAGAGAATAAATCCAGGAGATAAAGAACATACACTGGCTAAAATCATGAAAGTGGTTTCCGGTTGTTCACCTGAGTCACTCGAAGAAATTGCCAAAACATACCAGATTGTTGTACAAGCCGGTGTTCATAAAGCAAGCTCTATAAAAGTGGCTGAAGCAGCTAAAATTATTGAGAATACGCAGCGTGATGTGAATATTGCTTTGATGAACGAACTTTCTATTATCTTCAATAAAATGGGGATCAATACTTATGAGGTTCTTGAAGCTGCCGGTACTAAATGGAATTTCCTGAAATTCATGCCGGGCCTCGTTGGTGGTCACTGTATTGGTGTCGATCCATATTACCTGACTTACAAAGCACAAGAGCTCGGGTATCATGCTCAGGTTATTAATTCCGGACGTTATGTAAATGACTCCATGGGCTTTTATGTGGCGAAACAAACGGTGAAGAAGCTGATCGCACTTGGAAAAGATATTAATAAATCAAGAGTACTTGTAATGGGTGCTACTTTTAAAGAAGATGTGGAAGATATCCGCAATTCGAAAGTTGCTGATGTTATTAATGAGTTCAAGTCTTATGGCGTGAAAACCGAAGTCACCGATCCTCATGCCGATTCTAAAGAATTACACCATGAGTATGGGTTTGAACTTGTTGAAAAAATAGGTACCGGATACGATGCTGTTGTTATTGCAGTTAATCATAAGGAATACCTGAATGTAGATGAAAAATACCTGCTCACCATCTGTAATCCCGATGCGGTGATCGTTGATCTGAAAGGTATTCTCAGAGGTAAAATTCACCAACTAAACTACTGGAGTTTGTAATTTTTCGCAGATTACAAACAACATTCGCAGATGAGTGATAAAAGAAAAATTCTGGTAACAGGAGGGACCGGGTTCATCGGTTCTCATACTGTGGTGGAATTAATCAGCAAAGGTTACGATGTAATTATTGCTGATGATCTTTCCAACTCCAGACTCGAAGTTGTAGATGCCATTCGTGTTATTTCAAATGGTATTCAGCCTCTTTTTATCCAAATGGATCTCTGTGACCGTAATGCAACACTCGAACTTTTTCAGAAGCATAAACCGCATGCAGTAATTCACTTCGCTGCAAAAAAATTGGTTGGTGAATCAGTAAGTAATCCGCTGCTGTATTACAGAAATAATATCGACTCCCTGCTAAATGTTATTGAAGGAGCTATGAGTATCGGTTGTTACGATCTGGTTTTTTCTTCATCATGTACCGTTTATGGTCAACCTGATGTGCTTCCGGTAAATGAATTTGCACCACTTAAAAAGGCAGAATCGCCTTACGGGAATACCAAGAAAATCGCTGAAGATATTCTTGCTGATACGGTTCAGGCAACCGCAATGAAAGTGATTTCTTTGCGTTACTTTAATCCGGTTGGTGCCCATCATTCTGCTTTGATAGGAGAGTATCCTCAGGGAGCTCCCGCTAATCTGATGCCAATTATTACTCAGGTGGCAATTGGTAAACGCGAATCATTCAGTGTATTTGGCACCGATTATAATACTCCCGACGGAACTTGTGTCCGCGATTATATTCATGTTGTAGATGTTGCCAAAGCACATGTTGCAGCAATTGAACGACTTCATTCAGCCGGTTCACCGGAACGATTCGAGGTGTTTAATCTGGGAACAGGAATTGGTATTTCTGTCTTTGGGATGATCAATGCCTTTGAAAGAGTGAATGCATTAAAGTTAAATTATAAAATTACCGATCGCAGACCGGGTGATGTTGAACAGGTGTGGGCCGATACAAGCCTTGCAAATAAAGTGCTCAACTGGAAAGCTGAAAAATCACTCGATGAAATGGTTGCCAGCGCCTGGGCCTGGGAAAAAGCACTCGCTAAAAAAACTAATTCTCAAACCTCCGAAAAGGGAGTCGTGAAGTCATGAAATTATTAATCACCGGAGGAGCAGGATTCATTGGTTCGCATGTTGTGCGACGCTTTGTTCTGAACTACCCTCAGTACCTGATTTATAATCTCGATAATCTCACTTACGCAGGTAACCTCGAAAATATTCGCGACATTGAAGATGCTGCAAATTATAAGTTTATAAAAGGTGATATTGCTGATGAAGCTTTCATTAAAAATCTTTTTCAGGAAAATCAGTTTGATGCAATCATTCACCTGGCTGCCGAATCTCATGTCGATAGAAGTATCAGTAATCCACTGGAGTTTGTGAAAACAAATGTGCTTGGTACTGCTAATTTACTCAATGCCTCCAGAATGCTTTGGCGTGATGGTGAAGCAGAGAAAAAATCACATCGCTTTTATCACATTTCAACTGATGAAGTTTATGGTTCATTAGGAAACACCGGTCACTTTACTGAGTCCACACCTTATGACCCCAGAAGCCCTTATTCAGCCTCTAAAGCATCCTCCGACCATTTGGTCCGTGCCTATTACCATACATTCAAATTGCCTGTGGTGATTTCCAATTGCTCGAATAACTACGGCGCTTATCAGTTTCCTGAGAAGTTAATTCCTCTCATGATTCATAATATCAAAAACAATAAACCTTTACCTGTTTATGGAAAAGGTGAAAATGTACGCGATTGGCTTTGGGTGAATGATCATGCAGCTGCTATTGATACCATTTTCCATAAAGGTGTTATTGGCGAAACCTATAATATAGGCGGAAATAATGAATGGAAAAACATTGATTTGGTAATGCACTTGTGCCGTTTGATGGATCAAAAGTTAAATCGTGAACCAGG
>CAUJFJ010000108.1 GCA_963169675.1 Bacteroidota bacterium | reverse complement strand
CAACATTTTCTGTTTCAACATCTGGATCTGTTACAATTACATCTCACAATACTACAACCAAAAATATTGTTGGAACCTTCAATTTCGTTGCAGGGCCTTTAAGCGGTGGCGGAACAACCAATAATTTGACTGCCGGCGCATTTAATGTTACGTATCAATAAGAATACTTTATCAAAAAAAAGAGCGCAGTCATAAACTGCGCTCTTTTTTTTATAGATTCTGTTCTGATCAATTCAGTACACCAAATTTTCCTGATTGAAATTCCTGAAAGGCCTCTTGTAATTCTTCCTGTGTGTTCATTACAAACGGACCATACTGCGCAATTGGCTCATCAATTGGTTCGCCACTAAGAACAAGCAAAACACTATCGGTTTGTGCTTTGATGCTTATAGATTCACCTTCGTTTTTGAATATTACAAACTGGTGTGAATCTGCAGCTTCTCCATTGACTTCTACTTTGCCATTAATCACCAGTATAAATGTGTTGTGTTTTTCCGGAGTATCGAATTCCATACTTCCATTTGCATTTAATTTCACATCATAAACATTTATTGGAGTGAAGGTAGTGGCAGAACCTGCTTTCCCATTTAATTCACCGGCAATAATATTTACATATCCTCCATTATCAGCCAATGTGATTTTATTCATTTTTGCAGCTTCCAGTGCCTGATATTTTGGAGGTGTTAACTTGTCCTTTTTAGGTAAGTTAACCCATAACTGCACCATCTCAAAAGGTCCACCTGCTTTCGAAAAATTGGTTTCATGATACTCCTTATGCAAAATTCCTGCACCCGCAGTCATCCATTGCACATCACCCGGATGTATCACTCCACTGTTGCCACTGCTATCGTGATGAGCAACACTTCCCTGATAGGCAATAGTTACTGTTTCAAATCCTTTGTGAGGATGTACATCAACACCACGGGGTTGTTCACTTGGTCCGAAGTCGTATGCCGGATTAAAATCAAGCATCAAAAAGGGACTCACTAATTTTCGATCAGAAATCATTCCGGGGAAATAATTGAATACCCTGAAACCATCTCCAACCATGCCATATCGCCCTGGCCGGGACACTACTTGCAAAATTTTCTTTTTCATTCTATTCAACCCACTGATTTTTCAGGTCAGGTTGCATCAAAGAAACAAAGTTTTTATGAAATGGTTTACTACTGGCTCACCACGTGTTCCGGATAGTTATCTGTTGGAATATCAGATTATTACAATAATTAAAGCTTACGCGATATTTCAGTACTGACACAACAGGAACAATATTATTTACTTTTTTTAGGTATTTTTACCCGAAGCATAAACTCTTGTAGCTCCTTATGACTAGTCCCCAAATGATAAATGATATTTTCCAATGGGATGTGAAAGCATGGTCGACAGCTTTGCCTTTCTGGGAGCAAAAAACTAAAGTTATGGCAAAAGGGAATGCGCTTGAGTTAGGTGGACGCCAGGGTGGATTGTCGCTTTGGCTTGCCAATAAGGGTTTCAATGTTATATGTTCCGATCTCAGTGATAGTGAAGTGACAGCAAAACCTTTGCATCAAAAGTATAAACTTGCAAATATTAGTTATGCCGATATTGATGCATCAGCTATTCCATTTCAGGATCATTTCGATGTTATCGTTTTTAAATCCATAATTGGTGGTATTGGCCGCTTTGGCGGGATGGATTTGCAGCAAAAGACTTTCAATAGTATACACAAAGCACTAAAGCCTGGAGGTTATTTATTATTTGCTGAAAATTTAATTGCATCACCATTGCATCAGTTCCTAAGAAAGAAATTTGTTAAATGGGGTGATACCTGGCGTTATGTTTCTATGGATGAATTAAAGGAATTCACAAAGGAATTTCGCGATGTTGAAATACGTGCAACAGGTTTTGCAAGTGCATTTGGAAGATCAGAATCGCAGCGAAATGGGTTTTCAATCATTGATAAAATGATTTGCAATTCTGTTGTACCTGATAACTGGAAATATATTGCTTATGGAGCAGCAAAGAAGTAAGTTAAACTAAAGGTATTTGAGAACTAAACTAGATTTCCCTGTCCTTGTTTATTTGTTTTATAGCTGCATTCCTTTTTCGATGAATGCTCAAGACACAATTCCGAAAAACCGCATTGGCATTTTGCCGGTACCTTCATTCGGATATGCTCCTGAAACCGGTACTTATTTTGGTGCCGTAGCACTTTTTACTTTCCAGAAAATTTCCGATTCCCTTTCAAGGGCCGGGAATGCAAAAATAGAATTTGTGTATACATTGAAGAAACAGATTATCCTGGAAACAGAATGGAATATGCCTGTTAATTCAGGAAAGCATTTTACAAAAGGATTAATTCACTATTCTAAATACCCCGATCGTTATTTCGCAAATATTAGAAACATTTCAGATTTTGAAGGATATTATTTTTTGAGCGAAAGATTTTTTGCGGAAACATCCTTTCTTAAGAAAGTGAATAACCATTTATATGGCGGAATCAGTTTTAAGTATGTGGATTATGCAATTTTGAAGGATTCACTTCCATCGAATATCACTATTCGAAATGGCAATGCTACTGTTATTGGTGGCGGTCCGACTTTAGTATTTGATTCAAGAGATCATCTACTAACTCCTTCAAAAGGTTCTTATTTTTGGTTTAACGGAGGATTTTTTTCTTCCGAACTAAATTATATGAAGCTGATAGTTGATTTTAGAAAATATTTTTCCGGAAGAAGGGGGAATACTTTATCCATGAGACTTTTTCAGGAGTTTTGTACTTCAGAAACACCTTACTTTGATTTGCCACGAATTGGAGGGGATGACATTACAAGAGGCATTTACAGTGGCCGTTTTTTTGATAATAATTCAACTGTACTTCAATTGGAATACAGATATACTGTTTACAGAAGATGGGGAATTGCTGTTTTTGGAGGCGGCTCAACGTTATACAGACGCAATATGGAAGTAAATAAAGCGGAATTGTTTGGAAATGCCGGAACAGGTCTGAGATTTATGATCGATCGGAAAGGGAAGACCAATTTAAGACTCGATTATGCTGTTGGGTCTTATAATAATTCCGGGTTTTATGTAGCTTTTGGCGAATCATTCTAAAATAAAATCGGGCAACATAAGTTTATATGTTGCCCGATTTAAATCTGGATTTTGACTATTTGATTTTTAAAATCCGCTGAGTAAATGGAATGCCATCAATATGGAAAATCACCATGTATGCCCCTGGTGCATCACCAGTGAACTTGAATGTGTATTTACCGGCAGGCAATTTGGAATCAGTTACCAATTCTTTCACCACTTGTCCCAGTACATCATTTACCTGTAACGAAATTACTTTTTCGCCACTCAGTACAAATTCTATGGTAACATCATCTTTAAAGGGATTGGGTAAAAGTGACAAGTAAGTTATTCCTTCAGGATAATCAATGCCAACCGGAAGAATAGTTATAGTGTCCGTTAAAGTAACCACACATGGACCTGAAGTTACCGTTAATGTAACCGGATAAGAGCCAGCAGCAGTATATATATGTGTTGGATTTGCTAAAGTTGATAAGAACCCATCTCCAAAATTCCACAAATAGGCTGTTGCTCCCTGCGTAGCAGCAGTAAACTGCAACGATTGTCCGATTTGCTGCAGCCCACTTACTGTGAAAGCTGCACTTACCACAGAAACCGTAACTGAAATGGATGTACTGTCACTTCCAAATGCATTTGTTGCAACTAATGAAACCTGATATACACCGCTGGTGGTATACTGATGTGTTGGATTTTGCAACATCGAAGTTTGACCATCTCCAAAATACCATAGCCAGGTAGTAGGTAAATTATTCGAACCATCTGTAAAGCTCACTATTCCATTGCAATTGTCTATTGAATCAATAGCAGCAAGAGCAACCGGAGGCAGACTGTTACTGATAACAGTTACTGTATAATCTTCAAATTGTCCGTTTACCAGATTTGTACATGGGGAAGGAATCGCATTTACTGATCTGTCTGACCCGACACGCATTCGCAATGGTGTATTAAGTACCGAAGTAAGAGGAATAGTAACATTTCCATTGTGACTAGCTATTGCCAATGAACCGAAAACATTTTCAGAAACACTAAATATTCCATCATTGTTGAAATCAATCCAGCATCTCACGTATTCATTTGAGGAAGCTCCAGTGATAACAGATATCGGATAACTTAAACCTTGCGTTACAATAGTTGATACGGTACAGGAGTAATCCTGGAAGCCTTGAATAGCATTCTGAGTGGTATTGTTTATTGTATTAAATGTAACATTTGTTATTCCGGCACTACAACAGAAAGCAGAAGTAATAGGACTACATAATGGTGCTGATGGCCCATTCACACCATTTATAGTAACTGAAATAATTACCGAATCGCAACCAAGGGCATTGCAGGTAATCAGTTTCACCGGATAGGTTCCTGCAGAAATATATGTATGAACCGGATTTTCCAAAGTGGAAGTGCCGCCATCACCAAAATCCCACAACCAGGAAGTAGCTCCATTTATTGTTTCATCTGTAAAGTTCACAGTGCCTGAACAGTTCCCGGTACCTGCAAAATCGAAATCAGCACATGGGTTTCCGTTTATAGTCATTGAAATATAAATCGAATCTTTTGGAGTGAGCGGGTCGTTACTGGAAATAATAAGATATGAATTGTAGGATCCGGCTGCTAGCTGTCCTGAACTTACCGTAACATAAATTAGTGATGAATCTCCAGGCGTTATAGTGTCCGAATAGCTGCTTAATTGTATCCATGGTGATACAGAATTAGCATTTCCATATTGAATAATATTTGCAATTATTCGTTGTGTAAAAGCATTGAAAGCAAAGTAATCGAAACCAAGAAATACACCTCTTCCTGAACCAATATTGCGGTAGCTGATTACATCACTGGTGTTGTAAGTTGCCAATGTCACTTTATCAGGATTGGTAATGGTGTGATAGAAGGTTGCATTTGGGATTGGGATACTTAATGGAATGTTATCCATGTAAGCATGCGTAGTATCTGTTATGGTTAATGTCCCGTTGTTGACATTAGTCAGGAAGCTTCCTGTAAACATTCCCATATCATAAATTCTGTTTGAACTATTACCGCCAACAGATCCCAGGACCACAACTGTACCTCCGGCATTCATGAAGTTCTGAACAACAGGAGCAAAGGATGTATAGTGAGTACTTGTACCGGTTTCCTGTTCAGGCATCAGTAATAAATCAATACCATTTAGAAGTCCTGTCAATACACTTGCATCTGTAGTGTTCGATGTGGTAATGGTGTACTTGGTAAAATAGGCATTGATAGAAGCAATAGTATTTGGATATTCACCGGTCATATCTACACCCTGTGTCAATGCTAAGACATTGACCGTGTCAGTAAAATTGTAACCACTGGTATTGAATATTAAATCAGGTCCACCGGTATTGTAAATCCACATTGGAATGGTAACTGAATCTGAGCAGGCATCCAGATTTACAATTATGGAATCAGGAAGGGTAAGAATCTGTGGAGCAAGTGTACTGTTACCGGTCAAACAAATTACAGTATCTACATCATTGCTTTGTACCGTAAGGAAACTATTGAATGTTCCTGCTGTTTGTGGATTAAATGTAACGGAAACGGATTGCGTTCCACCCGGAGCAATGGTAAGTGTTGAGGGATTTACACTATAAGCATTATTCGCTGGATTAATTGATGTGATTTCTAAAGTATCGCACCCATTATTGCCAAAAGTTAAGTTTTGAGAAGCTGATAAATATTGTCCGATCTGTCCAAAGTGCAAACAGGAATCGGAAACTGTCATCAATGGATCTCCAGCTACGGTTAATGTAATCGGAATGATCAGTGGTGAATGTGCTGTATCATTTGAGTTAATTATTATTTGACTGGTATAAGTACCTGCAGTCAGACCTGAACTGTTAAAGGTGAGGTAAACAACTACCGAATCACCAGGTACAATTGTGTCAGTTGTGGAAGTTGTTTGCACCCATGGTGGCAAGGCATTCAGTCTGCTGTTCTCAATAATATTTGCAATAATGCGTTGCGTTTGAGCGCTACTCGCGAAGTAATCGAATCCAAGGAACACTGCTCTTCCTGCACCAATATTCCGATAAGATAAAACATCTCCGGTGTTGTGAATAATAAGAGTTTCTTTATCAAGATTGGTGAAGTTATGATAGAATGTAGCATTTACAGCATTAACAGCAAGTGGAATATTTTCCATGTATTCGTGCGTTGTATCTGTAACTGTCATTGTTCCTGTATTTGCATTGGTCATGTAGTTCCCGGTAAACATGCCCATGGTGTATACACGATCCTGACTTCCGGCCCCGACCGATCCCAATACCAAAGCAACACCTCCGTTATTCATGAAGTCTTGAATGATCGGGGTGAATAGTGGATACTGAGTAATGGTGCCTGATTCCTGTTCAGGGAAAAGTACCAGATCTTTTCCGGCAAGCACTGAACGGAAAACCGCAGAATCGGTAGTGGATGATGTTGTAAGATTGTAATTAGTGAAATAGTTATTTATAGCAGTAAGGGTATTTGGATATTCGGTACTCAAATCCACTCCATGTGTCATCGACAATACATTTACCGAATCAGTATAGGATCCACCTGTAGTATTGTAAACTAGATCCCCAGTGCCGGTATTATAAATAGTATACGATACAGTAATGGAATCATTGCAATTTAAAGTCACACCAATAGAATCGGGATTGACTTCAATATTTGGCATAGCCTGAACTGTTATATTTTGTGTTAAAGTATCAGTTGAAACACAGTTAGTGACTATCAATGTAACAGGAAAAACACCCGAAGCAAAATAAGCGTGCGAAGGATTTTGTTGTGTAGAAGTTGCCCCATCACCAAAATCCCAAAGCCACGATTCAGGCGCGTTGGTTGAAGCATCTGTAAAAGGCACAGCAATACCAAAAGGTGGATTGAAGGATGGTACATTCCAGTTAGCAACAGTTGGATTCTGGCTTCCTATTACGGATGTCCATGTTGCATAATATCCTGCAAAAGTTGTTGAACTGTTCGACACCCATCGAATCAGCATCTTGCCTGAAGTAGCTGTGACATTTGCCGGTATAGTAGATCCGGAAGCAGTAAGTATAATAGGATCAGTCAACTGATCACCGTTATGCACATAAAGAATGTCACTCGACTGTGTAACAAATTGCAGAAATGAAAGTGTAATGCTTGTTGCACATGGAGGGGCAATTATCAAGGAGCAATTTTCGCTATTCTGATAACCTCCGAGCGGGCCGCCTGAATCATACAATTCGCCAGTCTGCGAACTGATTGTTGTTGTGCCACCGCACATATTTACAGCGGTAACAACTTCAATATAGGCTGTTTTTGTAATAGAATTATTTCCAAATCCATTTGAAGCAGTCAATGTTACAGGATATACACCGGGAGTGTTGTATACTATTGATGGGTTTTGATCTGTCGATGTTGTGGTAGCTGCCCCTGTGAAAGTCCATGACCAGGATGTAGGAGCATTAATAGTAAGATCTGTAAAGTTTACAGTTGAACCAACTGGTACCGAAACCTGATCGGCAACAAAATCCGCTACCGGAGGCGCTGCGTTGGCAATAAATGTAATAGTGTAATCTTCAGCCTGACCATTGGCAGGATCATAGCATGCTGAATTAATCGTATTCGCAGCAACATCATCAATGACACGCATACGCAGTGGGGTATTCAATACTGCAGTTATAGCAGTCTGAACAACTCCGGTATGGTTCCCGGTTTTATTATCGGAAATGAATACCAGTTCATCAATGTTGTTAAAGCTTCCATCATTGTTGTAGTCGATCCACATTCTTACATCTTCAGAATTGCCTATGCCTGTGGTGACAGATACCAAAATTGGATCACCGGCTGTTACAGTTGTAGCAGTTCCACAGGTAAAATCTTTATACCCTTCGCTGGCATCAGCTGTTGTGTTATTGATGGTATTAAAGTTCACATTCGTTATTCCGGCATTACAGCAATATGACAATGTTATCGGAGAACAGGAAGCTGAAAGTGGACCACCGCCATTTGTTACGGTGATGTAGTTTGTTTTGGTAACAGTATCGGACGTGCCACATAGTCCGGTGCCATAAGTAATTAATTCCACCGTGTAAGTTCCGGCTGCAGTGTAAGTGTGAGCAGGAGATGTTTGTGTGGAAGTATTGCCATCCCCAAAATCCCAACTAAATGATAAACCGTTAGTAGATTGATTAATAAAATTAACAGTTGCCGGAACAGTACACAGAAAATTATTGTTTGAACTGAATTGTGCTACAACTGCATTGCTGAATAAGCCTCCAACACCAACTGCATACCAGGCATTCGTGACTTGTATTTCTTCATCTGAGCAACTTCCGAATAAATCGATAGCCGATTGAATGGCATAAAATCGTGCATCTGCATAAGTGGCATTTGGTGTTAAGTAGACAGTAAGATTCCGATAACTGATTTCACTTGCATGATCCATTCCAATTGGAATGATTGAATAGTTGTCCCCATTATCGTTTGTCCCTGTTCCGCCCTGACAAAGTAAATAGTAATAGTAATTCATGACTCCGCTGTTGGTATGAACGGCTCCTGCAGAACTCCAGAAATTACCCAAATAGGTATCGGGGTGACTATATTGGTTCGGATTCGACATGTTCCGGAATGGAATACCACTTACATTTATTTGATCACCTTCAAGGAAATTAGCAGTAGTAGGATTTTTAAAGAAATCGATTGTTACACCAAAGCAATCACTGAACGATTCATTCAATGCACCCGACTCATTGGCGTAAACCAATGCTGCAGAAAACTGTGTTACGGCATGTGTAATTTCATGTCCAACAATATCTAGTGATGTCAATGGTGTGAAATCAATTCCATCCCCATCCCCATAGGTCATATAATTCCCATTCCAGAATGCATTAACATAGCCATTTGAATAATGAACATAAGAAACCATTTGAGCTCCCGCATTATCATAGGAGTTTCTTCCAAAATTGGTCAGGTAAAACTCATGCGTAGCTTCCGTGCCAAAGTGAGCATCGTAAGCGTATTTGTCGATACCGGTTGCATTCCACAGATTATCAGTATCAGTAAATTCAACAGCAGTTGCATAATTGGTTCCGTTATTCAGGTTTAAAGTCCTTACACCACCGAAACCAATATCTGCTTTCAATCGGTAGTTACCTGGAGAAATACTATCGGTTGTCATGGTTCTTGTGCCATTGTATGCTGTCACTGCTGTTGCAGGTACATCAGTAGCGCAAATGCGACTGATTTCATCCAGCGTTTCTCCTGTTTGAGCATCGATATAAATGTAAACTCTTTTTAAAGGAATTTCGCTGTAGATATCAAATTTGTAAGCTAATCTGCTACGTTGCTTTTTTTGGTAAATTACCAATTCGCCATTTTCTTTGGAGCCTTCCAATCCATTATCGACATGATCGTTATACTTTTCAGATGGTACAGCTATAAGTGCTTTAGCGAAGGCAGCTTCTTTTGATAGAGTTGGCGATGTTTGCGACATGATATTCAGATACCATTCCCCATTTGCCGAAGTAACATAACCATTTTTCGCATGAACATAGTATACTCCATGTTCTACCCGAACACCGTTAAAAAATTGCTGATACCGGTAGTGCGTATATCCATGCAGATCGCGCTCGGTTTTTTCCAAACGTAATTCTTCTGCTTGCGAAAGTTGCAATAATTCATCTCGTAACCAGTTCATGTGTTCTGCTTCCGAAATTTGATGAGTATTACCGGGTTTATAAAAATCAATGCTTTTTCTTTCCTCACTGATTTTTATCAGCGAAGCTCCTTTTACAATGGCTGCAGCTTCTGCATCCCGGTAAATCTGAGACATCCCTGTAAAAGGAAATAAGAAGGTGATTGCAAGAAAGAAAAAGGATTTTAAATTGAAATTGGATTTCATGATGTGCGTGTGTTAAAAGGTGTGCAAATAATAGTTAATGATAGAATTAATTCGTGACATTACCAAACCCATTTTGGCCAATTATTACATTTCTGATGCGGAAGTACTCAAATGTGGCCGATGGCTTGGTTTAGTTCGTACATTTGGTTATGTTATCTACTTGAAATCTAGTGGAATATACATAATTATTGAAATGTGGATAGAATCCGGTAAAGGGAAATTATTTGGTGAGCAATTCGTGCTAAAATTGGTTTTTGAAGCAGTTGCTATGCTTTTTGCCAGACATAATTTTGTTAGCAAGAAATTTGTTTGAAAGTTGGAATCTAAAATTAAACTATTAATTTAGTGCTTCAACATATTAAATGTTTGCAAAATCGGAGCTTATGAAAATCGCAAAAAACCCAAAATCTGTTTTAAGGTTGTTTATGTTTTTTTATTTTGGGATGACAATTCCATATTTTGTTAATGGTCAGGCACGACAAATCGGATCATTTAGTTCAGATAGTTATGGTGGACTTTCAACTTCTGTTCAGGCAGGAAACATTATTTTTTTCAGTGCAAATACACAAACATACGGACGTGAACTTTGGCGTACCGATGGCACGGAAGCAGGTACTTTTATGGTTGCAGATATTAATCCCGGAATAGGTGGCAGCATAATTGGATATTTTGAATCCACTTCTCATGTGATGAATGGTATCATTTATTTTCGTGCCGATAATGGTGTAAATGGAATAGAACTTTGGCGTAGTGATGGCACAGTTTCCGGTACTTTTATGGTGGCTGATATTATTCCCGGCTCTGGCAGTGGTGCTCCCGGTGGATTTACACACACCAACAATCTACTTTTCTTTACTGCCGGAACAGGAAGTTCTTTATGGCGAAGTGATGGAACATCTGCAGGCACTTTCTCTATTGGCTCGTTTCAAATAGTAACAAATCTCACTGGTTTTAATGGAAATGTTTATTTCTCTGCCGATGTCAATAATAGTGGTCAGGAATTATGGAAAAGTAATGGAACCGCTGCAGGAACGCAATTATTAAAAGATCTCAATGGAGTATTCGGGGCCTCACTGCCATGTAATTTTCATGTTACACCAAACATACTTTATTTTATGGCGAACACGAATGATGGCTGGGAATTGTGGAAAACAACTGGAAGCAATGCATCTACAGTACAGGTTAAAGATATTAATCCCGGAGGAGCCAGTGGTGTTTTGTCGGTTTACAGCGTTGCCAATGCCGGTCATATTGGGAACACACTCTATTTTAGCGCTAACGATGGAGTAACCGGATATCAACTTTGGAAATCAGATGGCACCGATACAGGAACAGTTCGTATTTCCAATTTGCCTAATGGTGTCGATCAAAATGGGGCATTTCCGGTTGTGAATGGAAAGGTGCTGGTAAATAATTATGCAAGTGAGTTTTTTTGGCAATATGATCCCGTCACTGATATTTTTGATGAATCATCATATCCTTCCCGCATTTATTTTAATAGTTATGCCGGTAAATATATTTTTTCCGGTAATGAAATGTTCTACGCAGATAAAGATAGTGTTTTTGGTTGCGAAATATTTTATGCCGATGGAAACTCAGGTACATCGCCTTTCTTCATGGAAACACACTTAACCGATAATTGGTTTTCCAGCGCTACACAGGGATTTAATACTATTTTGGGAGTTTCATCATCTAATCTTGTTTTTTCTCAATCGCGTTCACCATACAATGCAGTAATTCCATTGTTTTCAATTGATGTTTCAACTTCTGCATCTTGTTCTTATCCAACAGTTGTTTTTCCGGTGCCATTATCATTTACAAGTGCTCACTTTGTTTGGAGTTATATTCCTGATGCATCACAGTATGAGTTGCAGTATCGTTTGCAGGGAAACCCTTCCTGGAACTCGGAAATAACTGCACAAACTTATGTCGCCTTAAATAGTTTATCGGATTCAGCAGATTATGAATATCGGATTCGGGCGTTTTGTAATGGTTCTTGGACAGTCTTTTCTGATATTAAAAATTACAACTCGGGACTTACCGTAAATGATTATGTTTTGCATATTTTAGCTGATAAATCAGAGAATGATTCCACTCACAGAATTTATTGGCTCAAAACACCTCAAATAACCAACATGCAAATCAGATACCGTGTGGCAGGTACTACTACGTGGCAGACTATCAGCAATTCCAATGGGTATCGACGAATTACAGGACTAACGCCAAACACTTTTTACGAATATCAGTGGCGGGCTAACTGGAGTGGTACCTGGGATCAATGGTTTCCTTCAACTTTGTATTTTTATACCAGAGGAAATAGCTTAACTGATGATGGAGTTTTGTTATTACCACAAAATAGTTTTACTATTTTCCCAAATCCTGTATCCGATAATTTGAACATTCCCGGTCTTGATGGGAAGTCTTATACAATAACTGATATGTCTGGAAGGATTTTACAGGAAGGCAGCATTAGCAGCAGTAAAATTGATGTTTCAAATTTGGTGCCCGGCATGTTTGTAATTTTATTACAGAACGATAGTCACTTAACACCTGTTAAGTTTGTGAAGCAACAAGCTGGCGAGCGGTGATATTTAAGCAGGAAAATGCAGGGACTTTAATATTTATTTTTAGGAAAATATAGCACAAAATATTTTCTGGCATCCGATTTATTGCTTTCTACCAATTTTTGAATTGGTTTCGCCAAAATAATTTAACAGTTCGTTTTTTAGCCTTATTTTTATAATAGAAACAAAAGTTTCGTTGTCATAAGTTGCATTCTTGCCTAACCACACATCCCCCAATGTTTTATGCATCATTATCCTTTTTTGAATTCCAGCCAATGGCTGCTGGTAATTAGAATTGTAACAGCATTATTGCTGGTGGCACATGGATTTATCCGTGTCTATGAAGGTACTGTAAATGAATTTGGTGAATTTCTTGCCACAAACGGATTCCCAATTGCAATTTTTCTCGCCTGGGGTATTACAGCATTTGAAATTATTGGCGGATTAATGATGGCCGCAGGAATTTTTCGAAAAGTGATAGCTACCGTATTTATTTTCGAATTATTAATGGGAATTATTTTGGTTCATGCCATTAAGGGCTGGTTTGTAGTTGGGCACAATACGGGAGGCGCAGAGTATAGTGTGTTACTCATAGTGTGTCTGCTTGCCATCGCAGCCACCGAACAAAAAACTGAATAAAGTATTTACTGAAACATATATTTTCCATTTGCATTAACCGAAAATTGAAGTGGACTTTTTTCATTCTCAAATTTACGGTACCCGGTTTCCAGGTTTTCCCATAAACTTATAAGTGCCGGATTGTTTTTGTGTGAGATTGTTAAATTCTTATACAGCTTCCCGCCAAAGCGGGCCGGAAATAAGTATACAGGAATTTTTGATTGCCCATTGTTCCGTGCTTCAACCGCGAGAATATACAACTCTTTTATTTTGTCATCTGTAAGTGGCAGACATCCAATAGTAACACATTTCCCATGGATGAAAATGTCGCCACCAGGATTCATTCCCTTGCTACGAATACGATCTGCAGCATTCGGATAATTTATTTTTAATGACAGATGGTAACTGCTCACCGGATTAAAAGTGCTGATATGATAGAATCCCTCCGGCACTTGCAGATCACCCGATTTAACTTTGGGCCCTGCCACACCCGAGCCGGCACAAACAGGATAAGTAATTATTTTTTTAAAAGTGGAGTGTTTGCTATCGGTTGCCCAAACCTCGAGTTCCTGTTCCGCTTTATAAGAAATCAGCAGCAACTGCACACTTTCCATACTGAGAGCATTCGATTTCAAAACCGATTTAACCGCGGCCTCTTTCTCGCTATAAGCCTCACGAACGCGCACATACTTCTTTTGTTCTGATTTGAAATCAGATGTCAGAAAGCCATAAAGCAGAAATGGGATAAAAAGCAGGGTGGTAAGATTCATTCAATTGAAACGCTGCATGCGTGTAAATATTTTAGAGTGTAAGGAGTATTCCCTTTTGCTGCCATTACTTTTTTTGTAGCATACCGAACAAATATTCATCGAAAAACATTTCCCTTATGACCTATGACTTATGTCTATTGGCTTTTTTCCCTTATGACCTATGACTGAATTTAATGACGCGGCTCTGCCGCCAATTACCCAATGACGCAGCTTTGATGCAAATTTATCCATCTGGCAACCGATTTTGGGAATTATAAAAAATTGATTGTCAGTTACATATCAGTCTGTCCATATTCCATCAAAATTTAGTTAGATCAGTTCGGAGCGAATTAATTTGACTATACTTCTTTGTATATTTGTTTTTTAAAAATTATTCTCATGACAACGACAGCAATAAAAAAGCAAGTAGACAATTACCTTCCTTTACTTTCTGCAAAACAACAGGCATTGGTACTTGAAATGATTAAGAGTTTTTTAAATGTAGATAAGGATACCAAACGGATGTCCCGAAAGCAATATAACAAAGAAATCAAGGATGCTGTTTCTCGAATCGAGAAAGGCACTTCAGTTTCACATAAAGATGCGCTTAAGGAATTGTCCAAATGGTAAATCCCAGGTTAAAAATAGTCTGGGACAGAAATGCTCTTGACCATTTTAAGGAAATTCTAAATTTTCTTGAAAAACAAAGTCATCAAGCTCCTAAGATTGTAAAGAGTGCTATCATAGCCAGGCTTAACCTGATTAAAATAAACCCACTCATTTGTGAGTTGGACAAATTAAAAAACTCTCCAAACAAGGAATTTCGAGTTTTTGTAGTTTTCAGTTATCGTGTGACATATCAAATTAAAACTGATGAAAAAGAAATTCGAGTTCTAAGAATTAAACACACTAGCCAAGAACCTCTTGGTTATTAAAGCTAGTTGTGACGCCAAGCTAAATAATGATAAGCATAAAAAAATCCTCTTCGATGTTTTGAAAAAATTCGTGTCCACGTTGACCGATCAGGTTTACCTGAATTCAATATTTTCTTAATCTCCCACTTTTTGTTATAAAGACACACGCTTACAATATCTGCAAAATTTTCCCCGACTCCACCATCCCCATTTTAAGAAGAATTTTCTAAAAAAAGCTCTCAACACCCAAGGGTTTACCCTTGTTTTTTAATTACGAACAGATGAG
This sequence comes from Bacteroidota bacterium, assembly GCA_963169675.1. GTDB lineage: Bacteria > Bacteroidota > Bacteroidia > AKYH767-A > OLB10 > JADKJB01. The sequence goes on along the minus strand of CAUJFJ010000108.1, from coordinate 38,066 downwards.
TTGGATATTCAGAAGGTATTAATACCAAAATACCGGGATGTTGACACCTTGGTTTGCATTCCGCTTACCTTTTTTTTCAATAGTGGGAAGAGCGTATTCCGCCCCTTTTTTTCAATAGAAATTAACAAATGTATTGGTAAAATGAGTATTTTCACAGTCTGACTGTTAGCGGAGGACCACTCCATTGGTTTTTTTTATATAGTAACTATTGATAGGTAAAATCAAAAAGAAATGAAAATTATTAGCATATTAATTGTATTACTCCTGGTTTCAAAAACTTCATCATCCCAGCAAAGTTATCGATTACAATTAGACACGATGAAATTTTCTTTGTCGACTCCTATTATCCAAATTGCTGCTGATGGGAATGTGATTTGTGGTATTGCAGATAACCAGCTAAAAATATTAAAATTGGATGTTTCAGGTAATCTTTTATGGAGTAAAAATTACGGCAACAGTAGTACAGGAATAGAATATGGACAAATTAATATTATTGCATCTCCCGATTCTGGTTTCTACATTAATTCACCAGTTGAAGAGGACATGTTCTCATGGTTTTCGACCGCCTATATTCGAAAAATTGATAAGTATGGGAACCAAATAAATTTTATTAAATCTATAAATAGCCCCTCAACCGGAGAAGCTATCCGATGGGGGCCTGTTAATACTTTTAGTAATGATATATATTTGCAAGGAGTTCATACGGAATATGATGGAATCCTGGATGTAGTATGCTGTCCTTCATATTATGCAGTAACCTTAAATTCAAACTTGAATTTAATTTCAAAAACTTCACAAACTGAATTATTTAATCCATTTTTTACAACATTGGATAGCCTGAACAACACAAAAATATTTGGGCAAAAATTAATTTATCCTGATTCAGGGTATTACCAGATCAATGGTTTTGATACCTTGAAAAATCTAAATTGGGAAAGAAGATTTTATTACGACACTACCTTAGTTAGAAGTTTGCTCATTAAGGACTATGAAGAGTTTAATGGTGATAGGTATATTGTGTTGATGGCCAGTGTGAATAGCCAGAACAGGCTTTGTATTCATAAATTGAATGCTAATTGGGAAACTACATTTTTTAAAATTCTAGACCCAACTGTAATTTTTCCAGGAAGTGGAACATTTGGAAGCCTTAATATGGGTATATTATCAAATGGCAGGATTATTATTTCAGGAACAAGGGAATTTATTGGCAACTCAAATAATACAATTCTTTTGGAATTAGATACAGCAGGCAATGCTGTTCATTCATGGAGATCTTCCGATGGTTATTATTTTTATTTTCAAGCAGCAGTAGTAGACGGTTCTGATGGAAGTGCACTCTTTTTGCGTCGAACAAATGATCCCGGGACGAAATTTATTCAGATTGAACGTCAATATCCAGATGCTCCGAATTGCAACTATGTTCCATATCCTTTGAATCCCATGAGTCTTGTAATAATTGATTCTGTATTTTCGAATAATATGACTGCTTTGCCAAGTATGTATCCCTATTTAGGAGTAGATTTTTCTAACCCTCCCAGTATTTATAATCCTTTAGTGGCACCTATATGTGGAATACTTAGTTCGAATTTTAATACTAACAATTTGGATCATTGCGAAGATTTATTTTTAACTTATGCAACAAATAAACTAATCACGTTGAATTCGACATGTAATTCATTGGACAATTCTTCAATAAAACTGTTTGATATAAGGGGTAGGTTATTATTTAATCAAAACGTAAACGGCATTGATTTCCCAATGTCAATTCCAGTAAATAACCTAAATCCGGGTATGTATATTATTAGTACCGTGTTAAATAATAATACAATTATTAATTTGAAATTTGTTGTTGATTAGCAAGGTTGTCGTTACTTAACATCAGTAATAATCATTATATTACTGATGTTAATGCAATCATTGTGTCCGAGAGTTTCATCCAATAAAAGTAGCTAACCAAAACTACCGGTTAAGTGGTTATATTATTCCGTTAGCTGTTAGGATTGTAACTATAGAAAATTCAGTTCTCCGAACGAACTTTAGCGCTGAAAAGCCAGACCATCACCAATATGCAAATCGTTAAACACATTTTTAGTATAGCATTTTGCCTTTTATCTGCATATTAGGTATCTTTCATATATTTACTCCGTCTTATACAGACTTTCTGTCTATTCAGATCCAACTCAAAATGAAAAAACCACAAATCAGAAGAAAACAAGCCCAATCCGTTTTCCAGACCATTTGCCTTCTCGCCTTAGCGATAGTTGTGTTAAATACAACTAGTTTTGCTCAGTCTCCTGTCTGGAACTGGGCCAAAGCAGGTTCTGGTGCCTTCGCCGACAATTCAAGCAGAACCGTTACCGATAACAGCGGAAACGTATATGTAGTCGGTTCCTTTGCGAGCACAACTATTACTTTTGGTGCTATAACACTCACGAATGCAAGTGGCGGCATCGCCGATCTCTTCATTGTAAAATATGACCCCAATGGGAATGTGATATGGGCAAAAAGTGCAGGAGGGGCATCTACTGATTACGCATCTTCTATTGCGATTGACAACAACAATAATGTTTGTATTGCCGGATCTTTTTCATCAGCTTCTCTCACATTCGGACCGATATCCATCACCAACAATACAAGTGGGTCCAGTGATATTTTTCTGGCCAAATTTGATTCACTCGGGAATATCATCTGGGCAAGGAGAGCTGGTGGTACTATCTCTGACTTTTGCAATGGGATAGCGATAGTTGGGAATGGTAATATTTTAATTACAGGATCATTCGCATCATCTCTTATTTCATTTGGTTCAACTGTTTTAACAAATCAGGGTTCAACGGATCTTTTCGTTGCAAAATACGACCAAAACGGTAACGTTATGTGGGCGAAGAGTCATGGAGGCAGCGACTATGATATCGGACTTAGCATTAAATCAGATGTTTCCGGTAACGTTTTTGTCACCGGTTATTTCAAAAGCAGCGCAATAAATTTTGGTTCCATATCCTTAACAAACTCATCAGGTAGTAGTTTTTCAGATCTGTTCTTAGTTAAATGCGACAGTAATGGAAATGTGCTATGGGCTCAAAATCCACAAGGCCTATTTAATAAATCAGGAAATGATCTCGCAACAGATGTAAACGGCAATGTATATATCACCGGATATTACCAGGGTCCAACACTGGATTTCGGTACAATTACAGTTACCAATAATTCCCCTTCATACAGCGATTCGTTTACGGCAAAATATGACAACAATGGTAATGTTATATGGGCCAACTCCACAGGTGGTGCATTTTATGATGTTGGTAATGGCGTTTCAGTGAATGCCAATGGAGACGTATTTGTTGTCGGTTATTTTGAAGCCCCGTCAATTTCATTTGGCAGCAACACACTTGTCAATTCAGGGAGCAGCGACATATTTATTCTAAAATTTGCCAGCAACGGAACCCCTCAGTGGGGAGTCAGCACAGGCGGGCCATCCCAGGATTTGGGCAATCATTTGGCAATCAGCAATACAGGGGAAATTTATTTGACAGGAATATTCCAAAGCCCTACCGTTACTTTTGGATCCACCACGTTGACTAACGCCGGTGCCTCCTTTGATGTCTGGATTGCTAAACTCAGCGAGCTTACCGGAATTCATGAACACAACGATCCGGCAACTTTTCTGCTCTCTCCGAATCCGGCAAGTAATCAATTCAGCTTAAATCTAAATGCAAGTTTTGAAAATTCAGAAATTCAAATTACAGATATTACCGGGAAAGAAGTTTATCGTCATACTTTTTTTGAGAACAATACGCTCAGTGTAAACACCGCCGATTTTGCCGATGGTCTTTATACGGTTAAAATCACAACAAGAGAATTTACCGGGAGTAGCAAATTGATAATTCAAAAAAATTAAATTATTTTTAGAACATTCATTGAGCTAATTTTCAGGAACGTTTGAAGCAATCAAGATTGTTGGGATATTAATAAATTCCAAAGCACTATTTTTATTATTTTGGTGGCCGGCTCAACCGTTAAACACAAAACCTTTGGGAGAAAACGTGACCTTATGTGCTATTATAAAAACTCAACTATATGATACAAATTCTTAAGTTAAGCGTCACTTTTATGATGCTAACAACCAATCTATTTGGGCAGTATTCCGAGATTGTTATTAAAAGTACGTATTTGCCAGATAAGTCGCTTAAAGAAGTTTTGGAGTTTAGAGTTGATGGGAAGGATAGCTCTTTGGCAGCTAAAGAATATTATTCCGAAGGATTAATCCAACTTAGACAAAGCTTTTGGAAGGACACTGTAAGAAATGAAACATCTTACCAATACAATGAGAACAATCAGCCAAGCATTATTACAAAGATTTAAAAAGACAATAAGAATAAAGATGCATCAAAATCCATAACAATATATTTATACGACCAATTCGGAAATCTTTATTTTGAAAGGCATATGGATAGCGTACCGGATCATATGTTCAATTCTCGAACACGAAATCAAAATTTTACAAGCTATATTTATCAAGATAGTTTAATAATTTATTCTAATGAGATACGTGATTTTATTCATTCATATCAAGTAGATTTTAAAAGATATGAATATGACGATAAAAGAAGGCTGAAAAAAGTGTTTTATGATGATCAAAGGGACAAGTCTCAAAGTTACATTTTAAATAGCGAACACTTTTACGATGAAAAAGGGAGCCATATAAAAACCATTCGTTATTGTCAGATATATGTTACGGATATGGATGGTAATAGATTAGATCACACATGCAAGAATGACACTATTCATTATACTTACAATTCTCAAAAGCAATTAACAGCTGAACATCATTTTTACCATAGTGGCCCATTTACGAATGTTGATTTTCAAAAGAACACATTAGAATATAATTATGATAATAGGGGAAGATTGGTTTCAGTTTTAAATACAATGGAGCAAGCCGTCAAATACATCACAATTCGATATTACAAGTATTGATGAAACCAAATGTAATCAAACCCGTGAAGCATGAAGCTTTCAATGCAATTCAATCACACTAACCTCCGGAATATTTTTTAACTCAAGCTGTAAGTGCCGTTGACGGGCTTTGGAACGGAATTCCTGAAATATTTCGAGTATGTCGTGATCAATATTTATGCTTCTTGTTCCGTCAATTGTAACAATAGAGTAGGGTGGGATGCGATCCAGAGCTTCCTTGATTTTTCGTTTGTTTAGGAAGCTGACATTTAATGCCAGCTCCATATTCACGTGCATCGTATGTCCCTGAACATTTTCTGAAATGGTATATCCTGCCTTGTAAGTGTTTCGAATAAGAAAATACAAACTGTAAACAATTCCTATAAGTACTCCTATCAGTAAGTCGGTTGCAAGCATGGCAACTATGGTGACTATGAATGGCAAGAATTGTTCTTTCCCCTGTTTGTATATATTCAGAATCATTGCAGGTTTGGCAAGATTATAACCGGTTCTGACAAGAATGACTGCCAACACCACATAGGGAACATAGTTTACCAATGAAGATGCAAGAACAATTACCAGAATTAACCATACTCCATGGAAAATCCCGGATAGCCGTGTTCGTGCTCCCGCTTCAGCATTTGCAGCACTTCTGACTATAACTGCTGTAATAGGCAATCCACCTAATATTCCACTCAGCAAATTCCCGGTTCCCTGAGCAATCAACTCTCTGTTTTGTGGTGTGATTCGATTTTGAGGATCAATTTTATCAATTGCTTCAATGCTCAGTAATGTTTCCAATGAAGCCACCAGCGCAATCACTATTCCGTATTTCCAAATGGAAGGCGTTTCAAACAGCAAATGAAAATCCGGCATTTGCATTTGATCGAGAATAGTTTTTGGAATGGTGACATACTGATTTGGTGTAAGGCTCAACGATTGTGTAGATGCAAATGCCAAGGCCAGCAATGTTCCCACAAGTACCGTTACAAATGAAGTAGGAATAAAAGATATCCGGTGAGCTGCATATTTTTTCCACAGTATCAGCACAGCAATTGATGCAGCCGCCAAAATCAAGGAGCCTGGTGAAAGTTTGTGGTACAGATTATCGATGTGCTGAAAGGCGTGATCGAAAGTAATGATATTGAAAAATTCGTTTCGCCAGAAATCAGGTTGGTCATAGCCGATTATAATGGGAATTTGCTTTGAAATGAGCAGAATTCCAATGGCAGCAAGCATGCCTTTAATTACGGAAGAAGGAATGAGATGGGTGAAGCCACCAAGCTTCAGTGTGCCTGTAATTACCTGAATAATGCCCGCTAATGACACTGCAAGAAAGAATGCCTGCAACGATCCCGTTTCAGCAATTGCTGTAGCACAAATTGCTGTAAGGCCTGCAGCCGGTCCGCTTACACTTAAAGGCGATCTGCTGATTGCGGAAACAACAATGCCTCCGATAATTCCTGAAAGTAATCCTGATAATAATGGTGCGCCTGAAGCAAGTGAAATTCCCAGACACAAGGGTAGTGCAACGAAAAAAACCGTAATACTGGCTTTAAGATCGTGTTTTAGAAAAGAAGAAAAGTAATACTGTTGTCGCCTGCTCAAGAGATTCATGGAAGCAACGGAGTTCGTTGGTGAACTTATTTGTTTATTTCAATGAAGCGTTCTATGTCTCTAACTAATCCGAATACAATAATAGTATCCGATTCAATTAGTACCGTTTCTGAATTTGGAACTCCAAGGATATGGGCTTCTTTAATTACCTCACCATCTTTAATGGCTTCCGTTTCGCGCTTGAGAGTAATCAGATTTAAATTGTATTTGCTTCGCAGATTGATATCTCCAAGACTTCGGTTAGCCATTGTTCTGGGAGTTTTAATCTCAACAATTTCATAATTGTCGGGAAGCATCAGTGAGGTTAGGATGTTCGGATTCAGCAATCGTTCTGCAACAGCAAGTCCTACATCATTTTCAGGTGAAAGAATTTCGGTTACACCAACTTTCTCCAGAATTTGTCTCTGATGCTTACCGTTAGCGCGTGCCATGATTCTTTTAACCTTCAATTCCATCAATTGAACTACACACAACATCAGCGCTTCAAAGTCTTCGCCAATTGCAACAACCACCGCATCCATGTCCTGCACATTTTGAGAACGAAGAACTCTTATATCAGTTGCATCCATACAAACTGCATAGGAAACCTCTTCTTTAATATCTTCAATGTGCTCTTCGTTGCTATCGATTGCCAGTACCTCTGCACCACGAATGGCAAGTGTTCTTGCAATCGCATTCCCAAATTGTCCCAGACCAATTACTGCAAATTTGTATTGTGACATTTTTTAAAGTTTCTGTTTGCTGTGAATAGAAATGTGAATTAACATGCGTCCAGTGCCTGCTTCAGATCTGCAAGCAGGTCCTCGATATCTTCAATACCAACACTCAAACGAATAAGTGAATCTACTACTCCCGATTTTTCACGTTCGGCTTTTGGTATGCTGGCATGTGTCATTGAGGCCGGATGCCCAGCTAATGATTCAACTCCTCCGAGTGATTCAGCCAGTGAAAACACTTTGAGTGCTGATGCCATACGAAACGCTGCATCCATATCGTTGCCCTTCATTGTGAATGATATCATTCCTCCGAAGTCACGCATCTGTTCTTTTGCAATCTGATGATTTGGATGATCTTCGAATCCGGGCCAGAATACTTTGTCGATTTTTGGATGCGTTTTTAAATAGTGCGCAATTTCTTTTCCGTTTTTGCAATGTGCCTGCATTCTTACATGCAAAGTTTTTATACCACGCATTACCAGAAAACTATCCATCGGTCCGGGTGTTGCACCACAGGAGTTTGCTATGAATGCCAGCTCTTCATACAGGCTGTCACTGTTAGTGCATAAAGCTCCCATCACCACATCGGAATGGCCTCCCAGATATTTGGTTGCTGAATGCATAACAATAGCAGCACCCAAATCAAGAGGGTTCTGTAAATATGGTGAAGCGAAAGTATTATCGACAACCAGAATCAGTTTGTTATCATCAGCAATTTTAGCGCATGCTTTTATGTCGATGATTTTCATCAACGGATTGGTTGGTGTTTCCACCCAAAGCATTTTTGTTTTTGCGTTCAGATGATTTTTAATTTCATTGGCATCATGCATGTTTACAAAATGGAATACAATGCCATAGTGCGCAAAAATTTTTGTGAACATCCGGTATGAACCGCCATACAAATCATCAGTAGCAATTACCTCATCGCCGGGACGCAATAATTTAATGATAGCATCTTCTGCTCCCTGACCACTTGAAAAACATAAACCATGCTTGGCATTTTCCAATGCTGCTATACACTTTTCAAGCGCAACTCGGGTTGGATTTTTACCTCTTGCATAGGCATATCCTTTGTGTTTTCCGGGTGATTCCTGTACGTAAGTTGAGGTTTGATATATCGGAGTCATGATGGCTCCGGTGGATGGATCAGGTTCCTGACCGGCATGGATGGCTTTTGTACCGAATTTCATATTCTTCATTTGATGCAAAATTATCAATATTTAACGGCTCTGGCACGCCTGTTCGCAAATATAATTGGCTGGAGAAAGGGTAGTTGTGAAAATTCAAACTTATTTCAGCCTCAACACCATAAACTATCCTACATTACCGTTTGTTACTGAATTTATGCATTTCCGTGAGAGAGTTTCCGGAAATTTTGTAATTTTGTTAATTCCTTGTCTTATTTTAAATGGAAGTACAACCAGGCGAACTCCTTAAAAGCATCAATTTTCCGGAAGATCTGCGGAAGCTGAAAGATGATCAGCTTAAACAGGTGTGTGATGAATTGCGGCAGTTTATTATTGATATTGTTTCTGTTAATGGCGGTCACTTTGGTGCCAGTTTAGGGGTTGTGGAACTTACCGTTGCCCTTCACTATGCCTTTAATACTCCCTACGATCAGCTTGTATGGGACGTTGGACATCAGGCTTACGGACACAAAATTCTGACCGGCAGAAGGAATGTTTTTCATACCAATAGAATCTATCAGGGAATCTCAGGGTTCCCGAAACGCTCTGAAAGTGAATATGATACGTTTGGAGTAGGACATTCCAGTACGTCTATTTCTGCAGCTCTCGGTATGGCCGTTGCTTCCCGTTTAAAAGGAGAAGCCGATCGTCAGCATGTGGCTATTATTGGCGATGGTGCCATGACAGCCGGCCTTGCTTTCGAAGGACTGAATCACGGTGGTGTGGAAGATTCTAATTTACTGGTAGTCCTTAACGATAATTGCATGAGCATCGACCCTAATGTGGGTGCCCTCAAAGAATATCTTACCGACATAACTACATCTCACACTTATAATAAAGTGAAAGATGAGGTTTGGAATATTCTTGGTAAAATCAGCAAATTCGGACCAAATGCCCAGGCAATTGCTCAGAAATTTGAAAATGCCCTGAAATCAGCTGTTTTAAAACATAGCAATATGTTTGAATCGCTGAGGTTCAGGTACTTTGGGCCAATCGACGGCCATGATGTGAACCATCTGGTTAAGGTCATGCGCGACTTAAGAGATATTCCCGGACCCAAGATTTTGCATTGTATCACAGTGAAAGGTAAGGGTTTCGAGCTGGCCGAAAAGGATCAAACCAAATGGCATGCTCCCGGACTTTTCGATAAAATTACTGGTGAGATTTTTAAGCCGGTTATAACCAAGCCATCCCCACCAAAATACCAGGATGTATTTGGCAATACACTCGTTGAGCTTGCAGTAAAAAATAAAAAAATTGTTGGGGTTACTCCCGCAATGCCTTCCGGATGTTCCATGAATATCATGATGAAGGCTATCCCCGAAAGGGCATTCGATGTAGGAATTGCTGAACAACATGCAGTTACTTTTTCAGCCGGTATGGCCACTCAGGGAATGATCCCTTTTTGCAATATTTATTCCTCATTCATGCAGCGTGCCTTCGATCAGGTTGTGCATGATGTAGCATTGCAAAATTTACATGTGGTCTTTTGTCTCGATCGTGGCGGACTCGCAGGTGCTGATGGTCCAACTCACCATGGCGTATTCGATTTTGCTTATTTCAGATGTATCCCCAATATGGTGGTCGCATCTCCTATGAATGAAGAGGAACTTCGTAATATGATGTTCACCGCTTCCCGTCACAACGGACCATTTTCTATCCGATATCCACGTGGAAATGGTGTTATGGTAGAGTGGAAAACACCACTCAAAGAAATGAAAGTTGGTACCGGCCGCTTACTGCGGGAAGGTGAAGAAGTAGCAATCCTTTCTGTGGGTCATCCCGGTAATTTTGCTGAAGATGCCTGCAAACAATTAGCTAAAGAAGGGTTCTTTCCTGCACATTACGATATGCGTTTTGTGAAGCCACTCGATGAAGAAATGCTTCACGAAGTCTTTTCAAAATATAAAAAGGTGATTACTGTGGAAGATCATGCTATTCAAGGTGGATTTGGAAGCGCTGTCTCGGAGTTTATGACCGATCATAATTATTCGATAGCTATGACACGCCTTGGTGTCCCCGACAGGTTCATTGAACACGGGGAGCAAAAAGAGCTCTATGATGAATGCCATTTTGATGCAGCTGCAATCATGAATGCCGTTCGTCAGTTGGTCGGTTCCGAATACCTGGTACATCACTAGAAAAAGTTCTACTTTAATTCAAGATGTTGAAAGTCAAATAGTTGCTATTTTTCTGGCTGCCTTTGGCAGGATGGTTTTGAAAGAAAAGAATCAGGCTCTTGATTTATTAAAGAATATGCCTTACTTTTAAACTTCGAAATTCAAATTAAACCCATAAATAATCTATCAAAATGAAATATTTCAAAACCCTATTGGTACTTGTTGCCTTGTTCACAATTGGAACAGTTAATGCACAAACATCCCGGTTAACCGGAAAGAGCTACACTTTTGTGATGAAAGATGCAGTAAACGGTGGAGAAGAAACTTTTGATCAGTTTACTTTTGAAGCCGACAAAGTGATATCTGATGCATTTGGTAAAAAAGGATTCACCAGCAGCAAAATTCTGGAAAAACAAAGTGTGAATACTACCAACTTTGAAGTTACATTGAACAGTGCTACTGAAGGAACACGCTTATATCGTGGACGTGTTGATGGTAGTGCGATTGATGGAACTATCATTATTACTGATAAATCAGGTAATCAGGTTACGTATGCCTTCAGAGGTATGCTTACTGAAGACTGGAATAAAGTTATGGAAATGAAAAGTGGTAAATAATTTATACCTCACTCATAAAAAAGGGTCGCTTCGAAAAGCGACCCTTTTTTTATTGTAGCTGGTTAATGTTTTATTGAATCACTATTTTTTGATGGAATTGTTTTTGGTTTTCTGTGGTGATGGTGATTACATAAATCCCCGAAGTGAAATCACGAACATCTATAATTTCTTTATTCGATGCTGGTGAGAACTGTTTTATTTTTCTTCCTGCAAGATCACTTATAGATAAAGAAGTAACACGTGCATTAGTTTGCAGTTGAATGAAATCGGATGCAGGATTTGGATATAAATATACCGGAATATCATCAATAGCAGCAATGGAAGTTGTGATAATAATTGAAGCTGATATTGCAGTGCAACCATTTGAATCGGAAACAGCAACTTCGTAAACACCTCCTGTGGTTGTGACAAAACTACTGTTGGTAGCACCTGAAATAGCAACTCCATTCAATGACCACTGGTAAGTTGCAAATCCCGGAGTAGCGAATAAGGTATCTCCGCTCACAGTTATTACCGGAGCACCCGGAATGGCATTCACAATCATAGTTGAGGTGGTGAGCGTATCAGAACCTCCGGGACCGTTAACAATAAGTGATACCGGATAATTTCCCGGAGAATTATAACATACTGCTGTCGGATTTTGGGCTGTGGAAAAACTTGGTGTTGCACCGGAGAAAATCCAGAACCATGAAGTTGGATTTCCGGATGAGAGATCGGTGAAGTCGACACAGGTGTTAGCACACACACTGCTATCGCTCACACTGAATGCTGCAACCGGAGCAGCTGCTGTTGTCTTGCCAATAATGTGTATTTCATCAATTCCAAAACCGGGATCATTGGCTGCAAGTGAAACCTGATTGACAAACCGAAAACCGATTCGGAATGTAGTAGTGCCCGGTGCAATCGCCAATGTAACTGCTTTGTTTGCCCATGTTGGTTGATTGCGGTATTGGGCCGTGCCTCCGGTTGCTAAAATCCAGTTGCTTCCACTATCAATGCTGTAATATAACTCCCCATATATATTCTGACTGCCATCACACAGCCAAATAAAAGTGGTGGTTACGGAATCATAACCTGCCACATTAATATCCTGATTCATGGCAGTGAAATTATATTCAGCATTGCCACATAAGCCATTTGCTGCCAGATAGGAACAATTATAAATGCCTGCTGCAGTTGCCGCATCACTGGTGATATGCATGTAAAATGTCGATGATCCACCTGTAGTGCCAACGGGCTGCGATTGCGTATTGGGAACTGTAAAAGTGGTTGGCAGTCCGAGACATACCAATTGTCCTGTTCCGCCATCATAAGCATCATTGATGACCCATTCATTGTATCCTGTTGTGCCTGCGCTGCCATTCATATCGGCAGTATTCAGAGTAAAAGAGGTCCCTCCGGTTTCGAAGTCCTCATGGTAAAGTGTATCTGCTGTTTGTGCGATACCTTCAAATCCTGCCAGAAGAATTAATAATGGTAGTAGTTTTTTCATATTCCGGTTATTTAAGGTAGCTAATGTAGTGAACTAATTCCGGAATAAAAAAATTTGCTTTGTGAACTGCTTTATTTGGATTTAAGCGGGAAGCAAAATGTCGATTAATTGTATATTCGGTTTGGAAAAACTATTTTTGAAGAATGAATATAACCACCCTATTTCGTTCCGGATTAATCACCTTTCTTTTTTTCTTTTATTCCATTCTGCATCTTCAGGCTATCACTGTTTCAGGTCGCGTGACAGGCAACAACGATGAGCCTCTTGCTTTTGCGAATGTTTATGTAAAAGGCACCTCCACCGGTACCACAACCAACCTCGATGGTTACTACAAGTTAGAAGTTACAGATATGCCATGCGAACTGGTTTATCGCTATCTGGGTTATAAATTAAGGATCGAAAAAATTGGGGCATTGAAGGAGCCGCTTCAGTTGAATGTCAAGCTTGAACCGGAAAATTTTACTTTATCGGGAGTAACCATAAAAGCCGATTCCGAAGACCCTGCATACGCTATAATTCGTAAAGCACAGACGAAACGAAAATTTTATCAGAATCAGGTGGATGCATTCAACTGCGATGTTTACATCAAAGGATTGCAGAAAATTACGAAGTACCCTAAGAAAATTTTAGGTATGGAAGTGAATTTCGGAGAATTTGTAGATTCCGTTTCAGGTATAATTTATTTGTCGGAGTCGGTATCAAAATATAGTTTTAAAAAGCCCGATGATATTAAGGAAGTCATGGTTTCATCACGCGTGAGTGGCAGTAATAAAGCATTTAGCTTTAACCAGGCATCCGACATGAATTTTGATTTTTATGAAAATATTATGGCTGTCGGCGGAATCAGTCAGCGTGGTTTTATTTCTCCAATTTCCGGCAGTGCCATGTTCTACTATCGTTATAAACTGGAAGGTTCATATCTTGAAAATGGAAGATGGGTAAATAAAATTGCAGTTATCCCCAAAAGAAAAAATGATCCTGTATTTGCCGGCTATATTTACATTCAGGACAGCACCTGGCGGATTCATAGCACCGATTTATATCTTACCAAAGACTCGCAAATTGAATTTGTGGATACACTCCGCGTAAATCAGGTTTTCATTCCTGCCGATAAAGCAGAAGACATCTGGATGCCCGGATCTGTAACTTTCCGTTTTGTATTCAGTGCTCTGGGCATTGAAGGAAATGGAAATTATGTTGGAATTTATTCAGGCTATGATATCAATCCTTCTTTTAAAAAGAAACATTTTAGCGGAAGTGTGATGGTTGTTTCGGAAGAATCTAATAAGAAAGATACTACTTACTGGGAAATGATTCGACCAATTCCATTAACCACAGAAGAAGTTACTGATTATATCAAGAAGGATTCTCTACGCGAGATTAAGGAATCGAAACCATATCTCGATTCGCTTGACAGGATTTCGAATAAGTTTAAAATTTCGAAATTAATAATGGGCTATGATTACGCCGACCGGTATACGAAAACAGAATGGAGCGTTTCGGGATTACTGGATAATGTCCAGTTTAATACCGTGGAAGGATTAAACATAGGTGTAGTTACCCAGTTTGTAAAACGTTACGAAGATCGCCGCAGCTGGAGGACAGAATTAAAAACCCGTTATGGGTTTGCAATTGAAGAACCTTCAATAACAGGTTCGGCACAGTATGTTTACAATAACAAAAAGTTTGGAAGTGTGAAACTACATGGAGGAAGTGAGCTAATTCAGTTTAATGAAGCAGAGCCAATTTCGCCACTCATCAACACCAGTTATTCCCTTTTTGGTGAGAAGAATTATATGAAGCTTTATCGCAAATCGTTTGTTACATTGGAATCGGGTCTAGAACCAGTCAATGGAATTAGGTTTGGTGCAGGAGTTAGTTTTTCGGAAAGAGATGCAGTGAAGAATCATTCGGATTTCACTTTCATTGATGATAAAAAAAGAGAATATACTTCAAACAATCCTCTGAAGCCTTCAAACGACCTGCTGTTTTTTCCTACCAATAATGCATTTAAAATTATGGCAAATGCACGGATCCGGATCAAGCAAAAATATATCGATCGCCCTGATCTGAATTATATTCTGGGATCAAAGTACCCAACCTTTTTTGTCAATTATTCGAAGGGTATTGCTGATATCTTTGACAGCGATGTTGATTATGATAAACTGGAAGGTGGGGTAGAAGATGTGATTCGTTTAGGTATGCTGGGAACACTTAGCTATTATGGAGTATATGGAAAGTTCCTGAATAATAATCGCGTTTATTTTATGGATGCAGTTCATTTCAATGGAAATAAAACAGCATTCTCCGGATTCGAACAAAAGCGCTTCGACTTACTCGACTATTATACTTACAGTACTGCCGATGAATATGGTCAGGTATTTCTTGAACATAGTTTCGGTGGATTTATTCTCAACAAAATTCCGTTGTTAAGAAAACTTAAGTTAAATGAATTGGCTGGCTTCAGAGCACTTTATGTTCCGGACAGAGATACATACTTTGAGGCGTCATTCGGTCTGGAAAAACTCGGCGTCATTCGTGCCGATATTGTTTTTGGTTTCGATGAAAATGGAAATACCAAAACAGGATTTGTATTTGGAATCAGAGGACTCCTTGAATAAGTTCACGGAGTCCTCTGTATTTTTTTATTGCTGAATATTTTTCTTGTACTTCAATAATGATGCCTTCACAACAATATCCTTTTTAATATCAGTACGTCGTTTTGTGCCTGAAACATTTCCATTGTCTCCGGAAGATGTAGCTCCAACTCCTGTTGTTACAAATCCACCTGTTGTCTGATCAAAATTGTCTATGATAAGTGCATCAGCACCTTTTGAACGGGCAATTGCCATTACCTTCGATTGAATTTTATTCATATTCATGCTACTCGGAAGTTCAACATCAAGTTTTCCCATTACTTCATAAGGTTCCACAACATCAGCTTCACGAAAATACAACTTCACTACCGGGGTTGGCACATACGCTCTTCCCAGATATTTATAGGGTTTAGCACAAGCAATCAGTAAAGTTGAAAGGGTCAGTACAAAAAGTAATTTTCTCATGATATGTATTTTTAGAGTGGTTAACCGGCGATCCGGCATGAGTTGTAAAATTAGATACTTTTTCGGGTTTTGCCAAAAGGGCCACTTTCAATTTTCAAAATCAGTTAGAACTGAAGCGATAATCCACCTCGGGCAATTCCATGGATTCCGTACCCAACTTCCACAAATCCCCCTAACATCCCGCCAAAGCGGATGCCAACCGGAGTAAATTGCAAGGCAAATTCATTAAAACGGGCATTCCTGACTGCATTTCCGGTGTAAGTTTGTCTGGAAACCAGTTTTCGCCCAATTCCGAATGTGGTGTAAAAAGAAAATCCCGGTTCTTCGTGCCAGGTTAATTTGCCTTGTGCCATTAAACCAATAAAGCGGGTTCTTTCTCTGATGTCGGGTTCCAGAGTGTAATCATATTTTTCGGTCACCAACAAGTGGGTTGCAAATACCCCGATTGCAATATTTTCTTTCACATCATACTGATAACCACCGAAGAAGGTGCCTGAAGCACGTATGTCGTAAGTATAAGGGTCATTGCCTTTTACTTGCCAGAAGTCATCGAAAAAAGAGGCTAAAACAGGCGATGCCAATATGCCAAAACCAGGTGATATCTCATGTTTTGGAAATTCCTGAGCCTCACTTCGAGCCGATATCGCTATCAAAAGCACCAAAGCGCCTGCCATTGAACACAAGCTATTTTGATATGACGCCATTTTTGTCGATTTTTGCATCCTGAAATATGATACGCCTCACAAAGATATTCAATTTTGAAATGGCTCATGCCCTTTACGGGTATGATGGGCCATGTAAAAATATTCATGGGCACTCCTATGAATTGGAAGTTACCATTGGTGGTACGCCGCTCGACGACCCCTCCAACCCCAAACACGGGATGGTAATGGATTTTTCGGACCTCAAGAAAATTGTCAAAGATCAAATTGTTGACCGGCTCGATCATGCGCTTTTACTGAATGGTAATTCGCCACATCGCAATATTCCGGAACTCGACAGCAATTTTGAAAAGGTTGTCTTTACCGATTATCAGCCTACCTGTGAAAATATGTTGATTGATTTTAAAAACAGGATCATGCTGATGCTGCCCGGCCATGTCAGACTTATTAGTCTGAAGCTCAAGGAAACCCCAACTTCCTACTCCGAGTGGCATGCCATCGATCAATAAGGATATTATTCAAACTAATTCGGCAGTTTTTATAACTTTTGTATCTTAGGCATTCGCAAATTACCTGCTGATTGTCTTATGAATAAATTCTGCTTCTTTCTGTTCCTGCTATTTACACTCTCAGGATCACTCACCGGACAGCCCAATATGCTCATGCCGGTTCCACAAAAAATCATCTCCGGAAACGGAGAGTTTCGCTTCACCGGAGGTTTTCGAATATTTGTGAATCAACCCACAGGTTCAAGGGCAGGTGCAGGAGTTTCGCGCTTTATTCGTCGCCTCGATAATAAAACGCATTTGCTGCTTGCCAAAGAATGGCTGAATAAAAAACCGGAACAACAAAAAGAACTGCTTACTATTTCCTGCAATACGGTTGCAAAATTACTTCCCGGTGAAAATGAATCTTATTTGTTAAAAATTACTCCTGATGGTTGTGAACTCACTGCACCAACTGATATTGGAATTTTACATGGACTCGAAACTTTTCTGCAGTTAATTGAAAGTGATTCGAAAGGATATTTTATCAGGTCAGTTACCATTGAAGATGCTCCACGATTTACATGGCGCGGATTACTGATTGATGTAGCCCGACATTTTTCTCCTGTAGATGTCATTAAAAGAAACATCGATGGTCTTGCAATGATGAAGATGAATGTACTGCATCTTCATCTCACCGAAGACCAGGGATTCCGCATCGAAAGTAAGGTGTTTCCTAAATTGCATCAGTATGGTTCAGATGGTGATTTTTTTACACAGGAGGAAATGCGGAAAATAATTCAGTATGCTAACGTTCGAGGCATACGTGTAGTTCCTGAATTCGATATGCCCGGCCATGCCACCAGTTGGTTTGTAGGGCATCCTGAATTGGCTTCCGGTCCCGGACCTTATACAATAGAAAAGAAATTTGGTGTTTTTGATCCTACCATTGATCCAACAAGAAAAGAAACATACATCTTTCTCGAAAAGTTTCTTACTGAAATGTGTGAACTTTTCCCTGATCCATGGATGCATATTGGTGGCGATGAAAATAACGGCAAGCAATGGGATGCCAATCCAAAGATTCAGGAGTTTATGAAGAAAAATGGGTTGAAAGATAATCATGCGCTGCAGAATTATTTTAACACAAAGGTGATGGCAATTCTGAAGAAGAATAAAAAGAAAATGATTGGCTGGGATGAAGTATTGCAACCAGGATTACCTGCCGATGCTGTTATTCAATCATGGCGCGGAAAAGAAGGGCTGGAAGCTGCAGCAAAAAAAGGACATCAGGTAATTTTATCGAATGGCTATTATATTGATCTTTCCAATCCTGCATGGAAACACTATACCAATGATCCATTACCTGCCAATAATACGCTTACTCCTGAAGAACAGAAAAATATTCTTGGTGGAGAAGCAACCATGTGGGCTGAACTGGTAACTCCGGAAAATATTGATTCAAGAATATGGCCAAGGACTGCTGCTATTGCAGAGCGGTTATGGTCTGATAGGGAAGTGAATAATATTCCATCAATGTACAACAGGCTTGCGCGAACTTCAATTCGCTTAGAAGAATGTGGGCTGGAACATATTACTTATCGGGCAAAAATGATTCGTCGAATTGCAGGAAATCGTAATATTGAATCTCTGATTACAATTGCAGGATTAGTAGAGCCATTGAAAGACTATAAACGGCACGCACAAGGTGTTGCATATAGTACCGATCTGCCTTTTACAAGATTACCCGATATTGCTGCTGCCGATGCACCTGTGCCTTTGGCATTTAAAGATTTATGTGAAACATGGTTTCGTAAAAAAGATCCGGATGTAATTCCTGCTATCAGAGCACAGTTGGAAGAGTGGCAACCTTTGCATGGTGAGGTTCAGATTGCTGCTTCCGGAATTCCGGCATTGGAACCATGGCTTATTGTCTCGGAACGCGTTTCTAAACTTAGTAAGATCGGATTGGAAAGTTTGCATTATGTTGAATCCCGTGCTCCGGTTCCCGATGCGTGGGTTAAAGAATCATATGCTACCCTTAGTGAAGCAGCACTTCCTGTTCAGGAATGTGAACTCATGATTGCTGAATCTGTAATGATGTTATTTCAAAATGCACTCCCTAAATAAAAAATTCGCTCTCGAAGTTGCTGTTGATACGTTTGAACAGGCGGTCAGTGCAGCTAAGCAAGGTGCAACGCGCCTGGAGTTATGCGCTGCTTTAAGTGAAGGGGGACTAACACCTCCATCATCTTTAATGATTAGTGTTAGCCGAAAAATTAATATTCCTGTTCATGTTATGATACGCCCGCGCAGAGGCGACTTTTTATATTCGGATGCAGAATTTGAACAGATGCAAATGGATATAGTAAATGCAAAATCGTCGGGTGCCAAAGGAGTTGTTTTCGGAATTCTTGATTCGACAGGGGATATTGATAAAGAACGAATGAATTTGCTGGTAAAGCTTTCAAAGCCTATGAAAGTAACTTGTCACCGTGCGTTTGATATGGTAGCTGAACCTTTTGTTGCCATGGAGAGTCTGATTGGTATTGGTGTTGACTATATTCTAACTTCCGGAGGTTCACAATCTGCAGAAGACGGATTTGAAGTGATCAGTGAGCTTGCAAAAAGAGCTTTGGGAAGAATTGTAATCATGGCAGGTAGTGGAATAAATCCATCAAACGCAACTCTGATTGCAGGAGCCGGTGTTAATGATTTGCATTTTACTTGCCGGAAGGCTGTTCAAAGCAATATGTCTCATAAGAATTTTGCTTTAGGATCAATGGGTAGCGCAACCGGCTTGACAGAATACGAAATTGAAATTTTCGATCATGAAAAATTTAATGGCATCCGGGATGCATTAAGCCGATTATGAAAAAATGGTGTTTGTATGGTCTGCTTTTTTGGGTTTGCATTCTTTCAGGATGTGCCGATAAGGTTATCAGCACCGTTAAACATATTCCATTAAATAAGACCTGGCTATATGCACTTAGTGGAAATGAGATTCAAAATTCTGCAGTAGTTCCAGGAATGGTGCAAGCCGATCTCTTCAGAAACAAAACTGCTAAAAATACTTTGTATAGTGATAATGGTAAATCGCTGCAATGGATTGCTGAATCGGATTGGGAATATAAAACCACTTTTGATGCTGATGAAAATTTTCTCAATTATCAGTCGGTTGAGTTGTGTTTCGAAGGAATTGATACTTATGCTTCAGTTTTTGTAAATGATAGTTTGCTTTTTCAGGCTGACAATATGTTTCGTAAGTGGGAGTATGAAATGAAGCCTTTCATAAAAAGCGGCTCTAATACTATCAAAGTTGTGTTACATTCACCTGTCAAAAGAGGGCAGCAGTTAATGGCAGCTACTCCCTACAAATTGCCTGCCGGAACCGATAAAATTAGTGTGTTTATTCGTAAAGCTCCTTATCAGTTTGGCTGGGACTGGATGCCTGCCATGGTGACAACCGGAATCTGGAAACCCGTTTCAATTAAATTGCATGGAGGTGTTAAGCTGGAAAATATTCAGATACGCACAGTAGAGATTGCCGATACATGCGCCTGGTTAAGTGCCGATTTTGAAATACACTCCAATCAGGATATTACCAATGCAACAGTGACCATTTATGATGGATTCAAACAATTCAGAATTAAAAAGGGAACCAATTACGCAACTGTGAAGTTCCGTATCCTTCAACCGGAACTGTGGTGGCCCAATGGCATGGGTGAACAAAAACAGTATGATCTTACCGGGAAATTATTCATTAATGGTTATTTAGTCGACTCGGCCCGGACAAGTACCGGTATTCGCACTATCGAATTGTTTCGTGATGAAGATCCTTATGGAAGGAGTTTTTACTTTCGTGTAAATGGATTTCCGGTATTTATTAAAGGTGCAAATTATGTTCCACCTTCCGGTCTGCTGACGGATGTTTCCTGGAACCGGAAGAAGACATTAATTGATGACGCTGCAAATGTTGGAATGAATATGTTGCGCATTTGGGGAGGAGGCGTTTATGAAGATGATGCATTTTATGATTATTGTGATAAGCGGGGTATTTTAATCTGGCAAGATTTTATGTTCGCCTGTAGCATGTATCCCGGTGATTCAGTTTTTACAAATAATGTTAAAGAAGAAGTTTCGCAGCAGATAAAACGTTTGCGGAATCATGCATCACTTGCAATCTGGTGTGGAAACAATGAGAGTGATGTGGCATGGAAAAACTGGGGCTGGCAAAAAGAGCACCAGATTAATTCTGTTGATTCCGCCAGAATTATTACTGATTATAAATATCTGTTTGAGAATTTAATTCCGGAACAAATTTCCTTGCTGGATGATGGCCGACCCTATATTCCATCTTCACCATTGAGTAATTGGGGAAAACCAGATAATTTTAACTTCGACAATATGCATTACTGGGGTGTCTGGCATGGTGAGGAAGCCATTGATTCGTTTCGGGTAAATGTGCCAAGGTTTATGTCGGAATATGGGATGCAATCATTTCCATCTTACAGCACATTAGCTTCAAACAGCACAGATTCAGGGGGAGTACGTGCGGATTATATTAACAGGTTGCAACAAAGCTATAAAGGCAACAGATTACTGACGAGTTACATTGAATCAAGGTATGGAAAGTTTTCAGGCTTCGAGGACCTTTGCTATCTCTCACAATTAACTCAAAGGGATGCTATGCAGATAGCAATTGAAAGCCATCGCAAAAATTCCAGATTTTGCATGGGGACCATGTATTGGCAATTGAATGATGCCTGGGATGGTGCATCATGGAGTACCATAGAGACTTCAGGGAAATGGAAGGCTGCTCATTTTAAATTGCAACAACTCTATGCATCCAACCTTTTATTTGCTGAGCAAGATGGGGATTCAGTAAAAGTCTATTTTCAAAGTGATAAAATTGATGGTGCTTCCGGTGTTTTCAAAGCTGAAATTTTTGATTTCAGAGGACGTCCTATCAGTATTTATGAACGTCCCGTTTCAACAGGATATCTGGTGGCTCAAACTATTTATGAGCAGTCTGTCACAAAACTACTTAACGGGCTATCAGCGGACAGCTACTTTTTAAAACTTTCCATTACCAATAAAGATTCGATGTTGGTTGAAAATATTCATTATTTTAAGAAGCCTCTTGAATTGAATTTGACAGATCCAAATCTGAACATCCGTTATGAACAGCAAGGGAAAAACGTAAAATTAATTTTAGAAACCAGTAATCTTATTAAAGATTTATTTCTGGAGTGCTCCATAACTTCCGCTGTATTAAGCGATAATTATTTCGATCTTTTGCCGGGTAAATCAAAAGAATTGCTTGTTAGTAATTGTAGTGTAGAAATGCTCGGAAAAAGTTTAAAATGGAGGTCATACAGACCGGTTGAGAAGTGAGTTTTTTCTCTCCTAATTGTATATTAGGCAGAAGGAATTAACCGCATGTCTTGGAAATAATAATCAGCGCCGCCCTGAGCGAAGCCGAAGGGTGATCAGTGTTTTGGAGCTAAATTTCAAGATTTCGTTTTTCGCTTAGGATTTATTCTCCCTGATAAAGTTGGTGATTGCTAGTTCTAATGATGATTTTATTGTTTACGAATAGCAAGAATGGAACTTTCTGTGCAGTATTCAATCTATCATTTATCATCTATCATTTTAACGAAATTTCCTTCTGAGCAGAAATTCTTGATACCGCTGCCTTTCGCCAATTTTCTGAGCAGTTATGAAAACGGACTGAACAGCATCCAGCACTTGTTGGTAGTTTGCCGCTGGCGCCGCGACTCGCGCCTTTTTTTACAAGACAGTTTTTTATTAGAAAAAAACTGTCTTAGTAAAAAGCAGCGCACGGCAAATGGCCAACAGTTTAGAATCATTTATGTAAAAAGTGATTTACCAAAATCATCTAAAGAAAGAAGGAAAGTGCCTGATGCTGTTCTTGACTTTTTGGTTACTTTTTGGTCAAGCAAAAAGTAACAAAGCCTGCATGGCAGATGCAAAATAAAATGCGAATGAGAAGCTTAATGAGAACTAAAAACTACCTAGTTCTTAATCCTCAATCCCGCTATCTGCTCCACAACTCCCGGATCGAGTAATGTTGTTGTATCACCTAAATTAGTTGTTTCCCCTTCGGCTATTTTACGTAAAATTCTACGCATAATTTTTCCGCTTCGTGTTTTAGGAAGTCCTGTGACAAATTGTATTTTATCGGGCTTTGCAATCGGTCCAATTATTCTGGTAACAGTTTGGATAATATCCTGACGAGCCAATGCTTCATCACCATGATGACCATTGTAAATAACATAAGCATATATTCCCTGGCCTTTTATATCATGTGGATATCCAACTACCGCACTCTCCACAACACCTGCATGCATATTGATGGCATTTTCGACTTCGGCGGTTCCAATCCGGTGACCACTCACATTCAGCACATCATCTACACGACCAGTAATTCTGTAAAAGCCATTTTCATCACGCAAGCATCCATCTCCGGTGAAGTAAAGATTTTCATATGTTGAAAAGTAATTTAACCGACAACGTTCATGATCGCCGTAGGTAGTTCTAAGAATTCCCGGCCAGGGAAATTTCATACATAAATTTCCGCTGACATTATTACCTGTTATTTCAACTCCATTTTCATCTACCAGACAAGGATGAACACCAGGTAGAGGTAATGTTGCAAACGATGGCTTTTCTGGTGTAACTCCCGCAAGATTAGAAATGAGTACACCACCTGTTTCGGTCTGCCACCAGGTATCAACTACCGGACATTTTTCTTTACCAATGTTTTTATGATACCAGTGCCAGGCTTCTTCATTTATAGGTTCGCCAACTGTGCCGAGAACTTTTAATGAAGATAGATCTTTTCCAACAAGATAATCCATTCCATAGGCCATCAGACTGCGAATAGCGGTAGGTGCAGTATACAGGATATCAACTTTATAGCGATCCACTATGTCCCAGAAGCGACCAGCATCAGGCCAGGTTGGAATTCCTTCAAACATAAGTGTTGTTGCACCAGCACTCAGCGGACCATATATGATATAGCTATGTCCGGTGATCCAGCCAATGTCGGCAGTACAAAAATGCACCTGACCTGGTTTATATTGAAATACATTTACGAAAGTGTAATTGGCCCAAACCATATAGCCCCCGCAAGCATGTACTACTCCTTTTGGTTTGCCGGTCGATCCGGATGTATATAGAATAAACAACATATCGTTGGCATCCATTTCTTCAGCAGGAAAATCCGGATTACCATGTGTTTCTACTTTTTTTATTTCATCTTCCCACCATACATCACGTCCTTTGATCATACTCACCGGTGTACGGGTGCGGGTGCAGACAATAACACGTTTCACAAACGGACATGCTATAAGTGCATCATCAATCAAACTTTTAAGTGGAATATCTTTTGCACCACGATATGCTCCATCACAGGTAATTATAAATTCCGCTTTCGCATCCTGCAAGCGGTCAGCAATCGATTGCGAACTAAATCCGCCAAATACTACCGAATGAATGGCGCCAACACGGGCACATGCCAATACTGCAATGGCAAGTTCCGGAATCATTCCCATATATATGCAAACCCGATCACCTTTTTTAACGCCATTATTTTTTAAAACATTCGAGAATTGCTTCACTTTAAAAAGCAATTCCTTGTAGGTAAGAATCCGGTGATGCTCTTCAGGATCATTAGGCTCCCATATAATAGCAGGCTTATTTCCCAACTCTTCGATATGCCGATCGAGACAGTTCTCGGTGATGTTCATTGTTGCACCACTGAACCATTCTATTTTTGGCTCCCTGAAATTCCAGTCAAGGACTTTATTCCATTTTTTCTTCCAACGAAAATGTTCTGCTACTGAACCCCAAAATGCCTGAGGATCTTTTTCGCATGATGCATAGGCCTGATTGTATTGCTCGTAACTGGTAATTTGGTATGGATATGACATATTAAAATCGGATATGGTTTTACAGGTACCAATTACACAATAAAAATTTAGAAAAGCAAAAAGCTATTTATAGTGGCTGAATTCAAGTAAGAATGCCACATCAATTCAAGTTATTTTTGATTCTACATTTCCTACTTTTCATGGAGCACAACTTCTCATCCCCGTACATTTTATAAAAAATTGATTGTCAAATAAATAAAAACATGACAAGAATCATAAATTTAAATTGGACTAAATTGTCAGAGATAAATTAGGAGTTATTAATTTTGACCGCAAAATACCTAAATAGACTCCTATGAGAAAACAATGTGTTATAAAGTGAGCAATCGTTACAGATGCAATTCGATTACCTATTCAAACATACTATCAGAGCTAAATAGAATTGGTGTTTTTCTTTCATGAAACAGCACCAGCTCAACAAAACGGGTTTGAAATTCCAAAAGGATATTGCGAATTTGATAAATACTAGCACTTAAACTTAAAGATATTTGACAATGAATCATCGTGAACGATCAAAGAGTATTCAAAATTCCTGGGCAGAGCCATACAGGATGAAAGTGGTGGAGTTGCTTAAGATGACAACTCGAAAGGAAAGAATAAGCAACATAAGAAAAGCAGGCTACAATACATTTTTACTGCAATCCAAAGATGTCTATATTGATTTACTTACAGATAGTGGAACAAATGCAATGAGTGACCGACAATGGAGTGGGATGATGCTTGGCGATGAAGCTTATGCGGGAAGCGAGAGTTTTTATAAAATGGAAGCTGCAATTCAAAAGTACTATGGTTATAAATATGTGATTCCAACTCATCAGGGAAGAGGAGCTGAAAATATTTTGTCGCAGATTTTAATCAACAGAGGTGATATTATTCCAGGTAATATGTATTTTACTACTACAAGGTTGCATCAAGAGCTGGCCGGTGGTAACTTCAAAGATATCATCGTTGATGAAGCGCATCACCCTTTTAACGAATTCCCATTTAAGGGGAATATTGATTTACATAAGCTTGAAAACCTAATTAAAAAGTATGGTGCAGGCAAAATTCCCTATATTAGTATCGCTACAAATGTTAATATGGCCGGTGGTCAACCTATTAGTGTTGAAAATCTGAAAGCCGTTCGTAAGCTTACTTCAAAACATGGCATTAAGATCATCCATGATATGACCAGAGTTGCCGAAAATGCTTATTTTGTACAGCAAAGAGAAAAGGGAAATGAACAACGTTCCGTAGCAAGTATAGTGAAAGAGATATGTTCGCTGACTGATGGAGCCACTATGAGTGCAAAAAAGGATGCTCTCGTAAATATTGGTGGATTTCTTGCTGTGAATGATTTTGAAATTTATGAGCAAGCAAGAAATTTGGTTGTAGTCTATGAAGGGCTACACACCTATGGCGGACTGGCAGGCCGCGATATGGAAGCAATTGCGATAGGGATAACTGAAAGTGTTAATGACTACCATCAAATGGCAAGAGTGGGACAGGTAGAATATCTTGGTAAAAAAATGGAGTCTTTTGGAATACCAATTGTGAGACCCATTGGAGGGCACGGAGTATTTGTAGATGCCCGATCTGTTCTGCCTCATCTGAGTCAGGAACAGTTCCCTGCTCAAACGCTTGCTGCTGAAATTTATATTGATTCAGGTGTTAGGACCATGGAAAGAGGTGTTGTCTCAGCTGGAAGGGATAAATTTGGAAATAACATACTTCCAAAACTGGAATTAGTTCGCTTTACTATTCCTCGCAGAGTTTATACTCAAGCACATATGGATGTTGTAGCTGAAAGTGCAGCAAAAGTATTTAGTGGTGCTAAAAAATTGAAAGGCCTCAAAATGGTTTATGAACCGAAGTATCTTCGATTTTTTCAGGCAAAATTTGAAAAGCTAAGTTCTTAAGTACGATGAATCCTAAAAAATTCTTGGTTTTTATATTGCTATGCGTGTTGTACTTTCTATTTTCTGTTTGGATTTACATTACTCCTGTTAAATTGTCTGCTTTCGAATATGATCGAAGTGCAGAAATTGGTGAGGGTCATTTAGTATTTCAAAAGTACAACTGTCAAGCCTGTCATCAGTTGTATGGACTTGGCGGATATTTGGGTCCAGACTTGACTAATGTATCATCTCAAAAGGGGAAGAGCTCGAATTATATTAAAGCATATATTAAAGCGGGATCTGCAAAGATGCCGGCGTTCAATATGAGCTCTGAAGAACTTGAATCAATAGTTAGATTTTTGGAATTGGTAGACAAAACGGGAACATCGCTTCCCGATAATTATTTAATAAAATTCGATGGAAGGGTCATTAGAAAATGAGGTTGAGTCATTTTAAGATTCAGAAACTTTACTGGAATACAGCTTTAATTCTACTAGTTATAGGAGTTTGGTTCGGAGTATTAGCTTCATCAAAATATTTTGACCTAGACATCGCTGGAGTCCATTTAGAAATGGTTTCATTACGGCCTATTCATGTTACCGCCGTAACTATGTGGATTGTTACAGGTGCAATTAGTTGTGTTTATATTTATTTGTATTCTGCAACCAAAATTGAATTCTCAGTACCACTTGCTTTCTTCCAATGGCTAATGTTGATTTTTGCGCTGATGGGTATTTTCTCTTCTTATTTTATTCAGAAATTTGGAGGCAGAGAGTATTGGGAATTTCCGCCTGTTTTTGCATTGCCTTTGCTTGGCTCATGGATTTTATTTTTATTCAACCTTTATAAAAGTCTATTCAAAGTTAGTAATTGGCCAGTTTATTTTTGGATGTGGTTTGCAGGAGGCTGTTTTTTCTTGTTAACTTTCTTAGAAAATTATTTGTGGATTTTCCCTTTTATCCGGGAGCAATACATAATTGATACAACCATTCAATGGAAATCAAATGGATCTTTGGTTGGAAGTTGGAATCAATTAATTTATGGTACTGCATTTTATCTCATGGATAAGATCAAAGGAGATACTGGTACCTCAACTTCCAGATCGGCCTATTTTTTTTACATGTTGGGTCTCTTTAACCTAATGTTTAATTGGGGGCACCATATTTATTCTTTGCCTACACATAATATAGTGAGAACAGTGGGGTATCTTGTCAGTATGACAGAATGGATTTTTTTATTAAAGATTTTATTTAGCTGGAGAAGCACAATTGATTCTGCTACCAAGAATTTTCATTATTTACCTTTTAAGTTTCTTATGGCAGCTGATGCATGGTTGCTGTTAAATTTGATTCAGGCACTTTTGATGTCAATTCCAGCATTTAATTTGTTTACCCATGGTACGCATGTAACAGTAGCACATGCCATGGGTACAACAATAGGAATCAATTCGATGATTCTTTTAGCAGGCTGTAGTGAATTTATTTGTTCACGAATATGTTTATCAGACAAAGTCACTACGATGATTTCTTATTTATTCTGGACCATTCAAATTTCTCTTTTCGTATTTGTCGTTTCTTTAGACTCCGCTGGAATTTGTAAAATAATCTGGCAATATCAAGTCACCAATGGATCTTTTACGGATTTGTCTTTAAAACTAAAACCTTGGATCATAATATTTGCCAGTTCGGGAACTTTTCTGGCAGTGGGTTTATCGGCATTGGCCTTGGTTTTGATCTGGATGCTGAACTCTCCAAAAACCATAAAACGTATATAATCAACACAATAGAGATTATTTACTCTGTTGGATATAATTGGACTAATTTATCCAAATTAAATTATTTTGTCGTATCTTTGATTAATAATTTGATCATATGATACTATCTAAAGCAAGTGAATATTCTATCCGGGCAACTGTATTTATTGCCTTAAAATCTCTTGAAGGAGAAAAGGTGAATTTGAAAGAAATTTCAATTCAAATAGAGTCGCCTGAAGCTTTTACATCAAAACTTCTACAATTGCTGAAGAAAAGTGGCATTGTCAGATCTTCATTAGGTAAGTCAGGAGGTTTTGATATTGAGAAAGAAAAATTAGAGTCATTAAACTTGTGTCATATTGTTAATGCGGTTGATGGAAAAGCAGACTATTCTGTCTGTATCATGGGGTTAAAAGCATGCTCAGATAATGTCCCATGTCCTATGCATAGTCAATATAGAAATATAAAACAGAATCTGAATGATTTGTTACATAATACTAAATTACTCACTCTGGCTAAAAAACTCAGGACAGGCCAAGTATTTTTGACAAATTAACAAAAGGATAATTTAAATTGTTGGCAATGAAAGCACCAAAATTATTATGTTTGAGTTTGTTCATGTTTATGTGGTTAATCACTGCATGTAATAAAAATGAAGATTCTCCTCCTGCTATGGCAGAAAATACAAAAGTAACAGTTGCTGTGAAGGCTATCATTGATAATCTACCTTTGATTTTTGATTCAGTTGAGTATCAAAATCAAGCAGGAGATATTTATACAGTAAATAAATTGCAATTTTATTTGAGCAGGTTTAAGCTATGGAAGGACGGCATTTTGGAAACCAGTTCGGATTCGGTAGTTTATGTAGATATATCGAGCAATAAGGGCAATTTTATTTTTTCACTTTCAGGAATAAAGTATGGTGAGTACGATGCATTATCATTTTGTGTTGGTCTCGATTCATTACATAATATATCAAATTCACTGACTCCTAGTGCAGATAATTTTAATATGGCCTGGCCCGACCAAATGGGAGGTGGATATCATTTTATGAAACTTGAGGGAAAATTTAAAGCTTCCGGAATGGATTATGGCCTTGCAATACATTTAGGAAAAAATGCTCATTTAGTTACAAATGAATTAGAGGGAAATTTCACTGTAAATTCCAGTAGAGATACAATTAGATTAAATATGAATATAAATGAATGGTTTCGAGATCCCGAGATATATGATTTTAATATTGATGGAAATTATTCGATGGGAAGTGACAATGCAATGTTAAAACTTTGTAGAAATGGTGAAGATGTATTTGGTGATTAAGCTTAGATCATTTTTTGTCTTTTCAGGTGTGTTTACTCTTAACATTTTATTTTATGGATGCAATGATAATGGGTCAACAAACTTAGCTGAGCATTATAGTCCTACGCCGTATAGTTATGATGTGCCATCTCATTTTCCTCAAATGATTATACCTGTCTCGAATAGTGCAACATTCGAAGGAGTAGCATTGGGACGCAAATTATATTATGACTCTATATTACATCCAGGGAATCTTAAATCTTGCTCTTCTTGTCATTTTCAGGAATTTGGATTTTCTGCTCCAGGTGTTAATGTTTTACCGCATGTAAATTTAGCATATAATTCCAAATTTCTATGGAATGGAAGAATTAGTAATTCGTTAGAGGATGCAATGCGATTTGAAGTACGGGAGTTTTTTGGAACAGATGTTTCAAAACTACAGAATTCTGCTGTATATCCTTCGTTGTTTTTCAAAGCTTTTGGTTCTTCTTACATAAACCACGAAAGAATTGAAATGGCGCTGGCTCAGTTTCTGAGATCAATAGTCAGCGGGAACTCTAAGTTTGACAGATTTTTGAGGCATGAGGAAAATCTGTCTTTAAGTGAAATGATGGGATTTACAATTTTTAATTCAGAAAAAGGAGATTGTTTCCATTGTCATTCACTTCCATTAATGACGGATGGTCAGTTGCATAATATTGGATTAGATTCTGTTTTTGTTGGATCTGATTTGGGTTTTTTCCTTTCATCGGGAAATCCTGCAGATAAAGGGAAATTCAAAACACCATCTTTGAGAAATGTATTAACCAGGTCATCTTTTATGCATGATGGGAGATTCTCCACAATAGATGAAGTTATAAACCATTATAATAATGACGTAAAATTGAGCAATTCGCTTGATCCCATCATGACTAAACCCGGAAAAGAATTTGGGTTAGGCCTTACACCATTTGAAATACATAATCTAAAAGCATTTCTAAATACACTTACAGATACAACGATATTCACAAATCCTTTGTTTGGTGAGCCCTAAATAATTTTGATTTGTGAGAAGAAATTAGAGGTTTCTTATTTCAATATGTATTTTATTTTGAATGAAATTGTTGATCAAATACTTCCCATTGTCATTCATTAGATTTCCTAAGGTATTGCAATCATTTCTAAAATTTTGCAAGTAGTATATTCCGGTATATCCAGCCATTTCAAGAAAATTCACCATTTTGTTTATGTAAGGACGACTGAAGAATTGACTATGGACTGTGGTTCGAACTTCAAAGGGAATTGAAGAGTTTTGTAAAATGGCTAGTGATTCGGAGAATTTGGAAAATAAATTCCTTTGAGTTATTTTGTATGTTTTGTCAGGAAGGGCCTTAAAATCTAAAGCAACATAGTCAATCAATTGATTGTCGATAAGTAGTTGAAGACAATCCGGATTACTGCCGTTTGTATCGATTTTCACCAGAAAGCCACATTTTTTTACCTCATACACAATATCTGGCAACTCTTTATGAATTGTACATTCTCCACCACTAAAGACAACTCCATCGAGTAAAAGATTCCTCGACCTAACAAATTTTAACGCCTGCTTACTTGTAAGGTTCCCTTTGCCAAGAACAATTTCCGGATTATAGCAATATGAACAGCGCATATTACACCCGGCAAACCATAAAATACACGCTAGCTTATCAGGGTAATCTAATGCAGTAAAAGGTGTTATGTCATAAATTATATTTTTAGAATTCACGGAAGTGGAGTCGTTGTTTATGTTCTCCCTTTTTCCCAATATTGAAACTTTCAACGGGTCTATGATAGCCCATTACCCTTGTATAAACCAGACATTTTGTTCTTAAACTTGTTGGGAATTCTGGTAATGCTTGTTGTTTAGTTAATGTTTTCATTCTCAAGTACTTTTTTGGATTCTGTTAATTGTTGATCACATATTGGACAATATTCATGCTCCCCGGTTAAGTAGCCATGTTTTGGGCAAATACTGAATACCGGGGTTATGGTAATATATGGCAGTTTAAAATTGCTGATCACTTTTTTAACCAAGTTTTTACATGCCTTTGGTGAAGATATTTTTTCGGTCATATACAAATGAAGAACAGTCCCGCCCGTATATTTGCATTGTAGATCATCTTGCAATAATAATGCCTCAAAAGGATCTTCTGTGAAGTTAACTGGTAATTGAGAACTGTTTGTATAGTAAATGTTTTCGCCAGTACCTGCTTGTTTGATATCTGGGAACCGCTTCTTATCTTCTTTAGCAAATCTATATGTTGTGCCCTCTGCAGGTGTAGCTTCAAGGTTGTATAGATTTCCCGTTTCTGATTGGTACTGCTTCATTTTAGATCGTATATAATCTAAAACGTCTGATGCAATTTTGATTCCGTTACCTGTAGTAGTATCGTTTGCGTTGTTAGTAAAATTGATGATCATTTCATTTATTCCATTTACTCCTATTGTAGAAAAGTGATTTTTGAAATGCCTCAAATACCTTTTTGTATATGGATAAAGTCCTCTGTCATACATTTTTTGTATGAATATCCTTTTCTTCTCCAGAGTAGATTTGGCAATATCAAGTAATTCATCAAGTTTTGAGTATAATAGCTCTGAGTTCCCTTTATATAAATACCCCAATCTGGCCATATTTATTGTCACAACTCCAATGCTTCCTGTCATTTCAGCACTTCCAAAAAGCCCATTACCTCTTTTAAGAAGCTCCCTAAGATCTAATTGAAGTCTGCAACACATACTTCTAACGGCATTTGGTTTATAGGCCGAATCATTTGGCATTTTATTACCTGCTTTATCGATAGTGTATTGGCTTCCTATAAAATTTTGGAAGTAGGAGGATCCTATTTTGGCTGTATTTTCAAACAAAATATCCGTATTTTCTCCATCCCAGTCAAAATCTTCTGTGATATTTACAGTTGGTATTGGAAATGTGAATGGTTGGCCGTTTGAATCACCTGCTGTCATTACAGCATAAAAGGCATGATTTATTATATTTATTTCTTTTTGAAAATGACTATAGGTCAATGACTCTAAACTATTTACGTTCCGTTCTTTTGCTACACTTAATAATGTATCATCTATTATTCCACTGAAAAGGTGCTTATCTTCTTTTGTAGGAATTTGGTTTTTTAAATCTTCAGGAACTACCCAGTCTAGAGTAATGTTTGTAAATGGTGATTGCCCCCAACGTGCAGGTACGTTTAAGTTATAGACAAAACTTTTAATTGCTTTCAAAACTTCTTCATAGCTTAATTGGTCTTTGAAAACATACGGAGCCAAATAAGTGTCGAATGAACTGAAAGCTTGGGCTCCCGCCCATTCACTTTGTAGTATCCCAAGAAAATTTGCCATTTGTCCAAGTGCTTCTCTGAAATGAGATGGTGGCCGGCTCTCAACCCTTCCTCTTACGCCATTGAATCCTTCATTTAGCAACGATCTCAGGCTCCATCCCGCGCAATATCCTGTTAGACAATCGAGGTCATGTATGTGAATGTCACCATTTCTATGTGCATGGCCTTCTTGCTTGCTATAAACTTTATCCAACCAATAGTTGGCAATTATTTTACCAGCAGCGTTGTTTACTAAACCAGCATTAGAAAATGATGTGTTGGCATTTGCATTAATTCTCCAGTCACTGTTATTGATGTACTCATCTATAGTTTGAGTGCAATCAATAAATGTTGTTTGATCAGTGAAGCCAGTTTCCTTGCTCCGCAAAAGCTTTCTTGTATGCCTGTATTGCATAAAGGAACGCATTGGATTGAAATGTTTGTGTTCATACAGCGTCAATTCAATTAAGTCTTGGATTTCTTCTACCGTCCATGATGTCTTTATTTCAAGTTTTGCAATAACATTTTCGATAACAAAAGAGTTAACAGGTTCACTAACGCTGTTGAATGCACTTGATATCGCATTCTCTATTTTGTATTTTAGAAAAGGTTCATATTTCCCATTCCTTTTTATTACATAATTTTCCATATTGATTGACTTTGATATTAAAAATGTCAGAATTAATTTGTTCAATGTTTATTGAAATAATTTTGATTTACACCCCAAAGGTTAATTATTAAAAATTTAAGCGTTATAATTAACGCTCCTGGTATGAAAGTAAAAGTACACAGGCTTCTTGAGTAAAATACACAGAATGGAAATAGAATTTAACAACTTTACTAACATTTTTTGATGGTGTGAAGGGCGTTTAGCTATCAGTTGTTTTAATATTAATAATTATTTTATTGTACTATAAAATGAAAAGGAATAGTAAACGGGTAGAATATGTATGAAAATAATTTAAAATTTACATTTTTAAAAGTAGTTAAGAAATTTAATTTTAGAAGCAATAACTATAAGCGGTGTTATTATAAAGGATTTAAAGCCAGAAGATATCGCAATACTCTATTTCATTTTTCAAAGTATTGTTACTTAAATCTTGTTGAACCGATTTTGAAAAGTGAATTATAGTTTCTAAATGTTTAAACACAATGCGTTCTTCATATCTTATGTGATCATCCAAAATTGTGCATAATTCAACCATTGTGGTCTCATCAACATTGTTTCTGTTAAACAGTAATCTAATCGTGTTGTGCTCCTGTATTAGTCTGTTCAGACTCACTTTATCCTCGACTAAGGGGAAAAGAAACTGCTCTTCATTTTCAAAATGTGGAGTAATATAGCGTTGGTAAAACCAATGGGTATAATTTTGTAATCGTATGAGTGCTACGTTTTTCTTAAGCCCTTTTTTCAACTTCCAAATAAATAATAAAGCAAAGTGATGTTCTTTGCTGTAAACTGATAATAATTCGCTGCGTTTAAGTGGGACTGGCATCTTTGTTTTACTTTTGTTTCTGAGAGCGCACTTTAACTGTTGAAACTATATACAGGTTATGAGTAGAAATAGTTAGTGCCACTGACTTCCATTTCAAGTTTGAGAGCCATCGGGAATAAAATATTGTTCTCAAGATGTATATGTTCATGAAGATCTTGGTGAAAATCTTTGAGCATCTTATATGTGACATGATATGTTATACAACCATCTTCTGGAACTGTGTACTGACTGGATAGTAGCTTTATGGACTCAAATCTTTCTCCCTCAATTTCATGTTCACGCATCATAGACTTTATTGGATGTATAATGGCATTGTTTAGTTCAGTTGACACCTTATAGCTATCCTTTTTTAATTTATACAGATTTTTAATTATTGGAAAAAGTACCAATTCTTCTTTTCTCATATGATTGGCCAGTTCATTGGTAGCTTGAGTAAATTCCGATCTTATTTGGTGTAGCTCCTGATGTTTAGGGCCATGAACTGAAGATAATTTGGTGAGAAATGAAGTTATACTGGGAATGGAATTTATAATATATCTGTGATGTTTTGAAATTATGTGATCAATTAGTTGTTTAGGATTCAATACTATAGGATTGCCACCTTTTGGTGAGTTTGAATTTATTTCAGTCAATAGTTGCGTCACAAGTTCTTCATAATTTATTTGTCTTTGTTTACAAGCATCTTCCAAAAGAATATGGCCTTTGCAACAAAAATCTATATTGTATTTCTCAAATATTTTAGCTGTCTGGAATTCATTGGCAACTATTTGCCCTACTGTGGTTGATTTGCTTATCTGCATAGTAGCTTTTTTAAAATATGAACGATGCTTTTAAATTCTAGAAATCAAAATTTGTGGACGTACTTTGGAGTATATCTCATAGGTTTTAACATGGTGGTAGAAACTCTGTCTGTTTTAAATATGTTTGGTTTGATTTTATTCCAATTGACATTTCAGCTAATGATGTTGTTTCCATCATTTTCTTGAAAGTGTGACGTATTTCTTTATATTTGTGGTGTACCGGACATGGCTTTACATCATTGCACATTTTAAATCCTAACTTGCACTCCTCAAATACTGATTTTCCATCAATTGCTTCTACTATTTGAGTTAGATTTACTTTTGAAATCGATTGATTATTTATCGAAAAGCCCCCATTGGGCCCTTTTATCGATTCTACAATTCTGCCTTTTGAAAGTTTATGTAGAATTTTAGCGGTGAACGGAATTGGCGCACCAATTTCTGATGCAATTTCAATCAAGCTTATCTTTGTGTCATATTCCGACTTGCTGGCTATGTATATAGCAGCTCTAATAGCATATTCACAACCTTTTGAGAACATTGAGGATATTTTTGCCAAAGATAATAATATGGATATAATAAATGACAAAAAAGTCAGAAAATATTTTAAAGTGTTGAAAAACAAATACATAATGATTAAAAGTATGTTATATTTCTACTCTTTGAATTAGCTTTGGTTTCAAGAATTATATCATTTAAAGGAAATAATACTTTTGCATATAGTTCTCATGGCTGTGATTGAAGCCATCAACTCGGTTTTTTTATTTCATTTTCTGAGCAAACTATAAGGTTTGTATTTCTTGTTAGATATGGCTCGGAATCGCTTGGATATTCTTAGTGTTCAATGTAAGTTTCCAATGTGCTTGTTTCTTTTTTCAATTGCTAACATTTATCACCTTTATAGAGTGTGTCTTTAAGGATATTTGTATTCATGAAAGTTGGTTTCATTCTACTAATAACTTTACATGCCTTCATCCATTTTGCAGGTTTTGCCAAAGCCTTTGATTTGAAAGAATTGAAAGAACTTACTTTGCCAATTTCTAAACCTTTGGGATTGGTTTGGTTATTAGCTGGAATTTTATTCTTGGGGTATGCTTTTGCTCTTGGTTTCAATCATCGTTATGCCTGGCTAATAGGGTTTTTAGCTATATTGACTTCTCAGTTCCTGATTTTTTACTTTTGGAAAGATGCACGTTTTGGAACGTTGTTGAATGTGGTATTATTAAGTGTGGTAATTTACGCATTTGGAGAATTTATATTTGAAGGAAGAGTATCTGCAGATACCAACACGATACTTAAGAACTCCTCATCAAATTCAAGTGCCATAAATATGGAACAGAGCCTTCCATCATTTCCGGAACCTGTGCGTAATTGGTTAGTAAGATGTGGTGTGTTAAAGAAACCGGATATCCGTTATGGAAGAATAACACAACACGCATTCATGAAACTTAAACCGGAGCAGGATGATTGGTATGAAGCAACTGCAGTTCAATATACCAGCATCAACGATCCTGCATTTATCTGGACCGTAAATATGAAATTGAATTCATTGCTTTGGTTCCGGGGATGTGATAAATACATGAACGGCGAAGGAAGTATGATGATAAAGGCAAATGCACTTGTTCCGGTTGTAAATTCTCACGGCGATAAGTTGAATGTTATAAGCAAGCCTATGACGACCCTTGCAACCATCAAGCAGACACCAAAACACCCAGACTTTTGACTTCCAAACTAATTTTCGAACGACCTTAACTCGGTTTACAATTTCGCTGTAACTCGACACAGACCTGACTTGTTTGCCGACACACAAGCCCACGCAAGGTTTTAAAAATTTTCCCACCGCACATTTAAAAAAATAATTTTAGCCAGCCCGCATTGGCACATTTGGGGTTTGCCCCTCACACAACCCGACACACAGGCAAACCCCAAAAGAGCCAATTACCCACCGCACCAAGATGATTTTCGTCACATTTTAAAGTTTTCTCAAAAAAACTTGCAGGTATAAATAAAATAGACCTATCTTTGTGTGCGAATATTCACTTACTTAAAAATATATACAAGATGAACGGTAAAAACAACATTGCAATAGGCTTCCTGACAATGGGGCTTTTTATGGCTTATGGCTTTCTACTTATTTATCTCCGAGACTTTGCTCCGGGAAAGGAAGAATGGGTAAACTCATACAGTATAGGAAAACACTTTGAAAGCAGACTGGCTCACGTTCACGGCAACTTGTTTGCCTTTCTAAACATACTAATTGGCTATTTGCTATTGCATTTTAGAGACAAACTCCAAAATGTGAAAGCCATTTCTTGGTTGGCTCTTACTGGTTTACTAATGCCAATTGGAATACTAACAGAGGTGTATTTTGGAGTGCCTCCTGTTTTAGTATTAATTGGGGCAATTGCAATGACAGCCTCTGTAATTTGGTTAGGTGTTGCGTTTTTAAAAATGAAAACTATAACAGAATAAAATATATCAAATGACAACAGAAACAATTTCTGACAGACAACTTGAAATTATTGAAGCGGCAGGAAAAATATTGACGGCTTCGGGAATAAGTGGACTAACAATTAAGAACTTGGCTAAGGAAATGAAATTTTCTGAAAGTGCCATTTACAGACA
>CAUJFJ010000107.1 GCA_963169675.1 Bacteroidota bacterium | reverse complement strand
CCACTCCGGAACATCAAAAAATCAAGAAGGCCGTCAAAGCAATTAACGAAGTTCTGGATGCCGTTTTTGAACAACGTCGATCCGATCCCAACCAACACCACGATTTGTTATCGATGTTGATGGAATCAAAATATGAAGATTCCGGTGAATCGATGTCGAATAAACAATTGCGTGATGAAGTGATGACCATCTTTGTGGCAGGACACGAAACAACTGCTAATGCACTTTCATGGGCACTTTACCTTCTTGCAAAACATCCTGAAAAACTGAGCAAATGTAAAAATGAAATAAGGCAAGTCTTAAATGGCCGTACTCCTGAATTTAATGACCTGACAAATTTAAAATATCTTACCAACGTTATTGAGGAAACATTACGAATATATCCTCCGGCATGGATTATAGGCAGAAAAAATATAAAGGCTGATAAAATTGGGAATTATGATGTTCCTGTCGGGACAAATATTCTTATTTCTCCTTATGCACTGCATCGCGACAAACGATTTTGGGAAAATCCCGAAGCATTTATTCCCGAACGATTTGAAACAGGCGAAACTATCAAAAAAGTAAAAAATATGTACCTGCCATTTGGTGCAGGACCGCGTATCTGCATCGGCAACAATTTTGCAATGATGGAAATGCAAATTGTTTTAGCTATGATACTAACAAAATTCACTCCTGTACTTAATCCATCTGCACAAGTAGTGCCCGAACCCCTCATTACCCTACGTCCAAAAGGACTTGAAATTGCTATGAAACCTGATTTCGTAAATTAACAACCGGTCAAACAAACTTATAAATCCATTACCTTTGCATGGTGATATCCAAACTTTTTAATGCAACACGACTGACCACCGGCTATCTCCGGCATCAACTGGTTTCCGGAAACGAGCATGATGCACACTCCCCATTTTTATATCAGTTACTGACGGAAGGAATTTACAAAAAGGAAGATCCCGAAATATTTCAAAACATAGAAAACTTCCGCAAATCTTTACTCCAGGATAACACCATCATTGCTGTTTCTGATCTCGGAGCCGGAAGTAGTTACGATCATAAAAAAATTGCACGCCCCATTCAGGAAATTGCCTCCAACTTTGCTAAGTCACCACAGTTTTGCAGATTACTTTTCCGGTTATCCCGTTATTTTAAACCACAAAATATCATTGAACTAGGCACATCGTTAGGAATCAGCACCATGTACCTGGCTCTGGGTAACCCCAGTGCAAAAATTATAACTCTCGAAGGCTGTCCCGAAACCGCTGCATGTGCACGAAGCAATTTCGCAAAAATGAACTGTTCAACAGTAACTTGTTTAACCGGCGATTTCGACATTTCCTTGCCGGAAGTACTCAATACAGTTCCTGCCGATTTTATTTTTATTGATGGTAATCATACCTATGAAGGAACAATGAGATACTTCAACTGGATCCTGCCAAAGGTGCATGCTAAAACCATGATTATATTCGACGACATCAACTGGTCAGCTGGTATGCAACAGGCCTGGCTTGAAATTCAACAACATCCAAAAGTTACTCAAAGCCTCGATTTCTACCTGGTGGGAATTACTTTTTTTGATCAAAACCTCAGCAAACAACATTTTAAACTTCGATTTTAAATAATTGCTATTTCTAAAAAAGTTATCTTTACAAAATCACCGGATTAACACAATTTGAAACACCCGTATGGACTCAATAATCAATCTGAAAGATATTTCCCGCCATTATGTAGTGGGAAATGAGATTATTTATGCCCTCAGATCAATCACTACAGAAATTTTCAGGAATGAATATGTGGCACTGATGGGATCATCCGGATCCGGGAAATCGACCCTCATGAATATTATCGGATGCCTTGATACTCCAACAGGTGGTAATTACATTTTGAAAGGTACCGATGTGAGTTTCATGTCCGATAATCAATTGGCTGAAGTACGCAATTCAGAAATTGGCTTTGTATTCCAGACTTTTAACCTGCTCCCACGATCAACAGCACTCGATAATGTTGCCTTGCCTTTGGTTTATGCAGGAGTATCTAAAGATGAACGTGAGGAAAGAGCCCGCAAGGCTCTTATGGATGTTGGTCTCGGAGACCGGATTACGCATCGCCCGAATGAACTATCAGGTGGACAACGTCAAAGAGTGGCAGTTGCTCGTGCATTAGTTAACAACCCCGCCATTATTCTTGCCGATGAACCTACTGGAAATCTAGATTCCAAAACATCACAGGAAATAATGATGTTGTTTGAAGAAATTCACATGAAAGGCAACACCATTGTGGTGGTAACACACGAAGAAGACATTGCACGTCATGCGCATCGGATCATTCGTTTGCGCGACGGACTCATTGAATCGGATCAGAAAAATGATCAGATTATTTCAGCAATTAAACTTAAAGGCTCGGGATCTGTTCCTGCATAAGGGTATTTAAAAAACCTGATATGAAAATTTATACAAAAACCGGCGATTCAGGACAAACATCACTCATTGGCGGCACCAGAGTTGCCAAACATCATCTTCGTATTGAAACATACGGAACCGTTGATGAACTGAATTCAAATATTGGCATGCTGCGTGATCACCTGACACGACCTGATCAGCAAGAGCTCATGCAGGAAATCCAGGACAGATTGTTTACTATTGGTGCGCTGCTGGCTGCCGATCCCGAAAAATCAAGAATGAAAATTCCTGACCTGAATGAAAATGATATTTCCCTCCTCGAGAAAAATATCGACCTCATGAACAGTGAACTTCCCGAATTGAAGGCTTTTATCCTTCCCGGTGGACATCCTGCCGCTTCCTGGTGTCATCTTGCCCGATGCGTTTGCCGTCGCTGTGAGCGATTGGTCAGCCATCTCGCTTCTGAAACTGAAGTGCACCCGCTCATCCTTATTTACCTAAATCGACTCTCTGATTACCTGTTTGTACTTGCCAGATTGGCGTTAAAAGACCATAATCGCAATGAAATTAACTGGAAACCAAGGACTTAAAACCTATTTAAACTAACTTGTTTATTTGAATTCTATTTTTTTATTTTTGCAGCCCCCCATAAAAAGGGAAATACACCAATTGCTAACCCCTAAATTGATTAAAGCATGTACTGGACTTTAGAATTGGCATCTCATCTTGAAGATGCTCCATGGCCTGCTACCAAAGACGAACTTATTGATTACGCTATACGTTCCGGAGCACCTCTTGAAGTAATTGAAAACTTGCAAGAGCTTGAAGATGAAGGTGAACCCTATGAAAGCATTGAAGAAATCTGGCCCGATTATCCCACCAAAGATGACTTCTTCTTCAACGAAGACGAGTATTAAGGTATTTCAATAAGAACTATCCGGTCACAGAATTAACTGTGACTTAGCTTCTTCTATTATCAAAAAACTCTTTTACGGCCAGGCTTATGAAGCCCTGAAAATCAGGGATTATCGATTTTTTATTGCTGCCCGTTTGTCTCTTACCATAGCATGGCAAATGCAGGCTGTTGTTTTTGGATGGCTCATTTACAGTCATACAAAAGACCCCATGGCACTCGGATTAATTGGACTTGCTGAAGCGATTCCTGCAATCTCCATGGCTCTTTTTGGTGGTCATCTTGCCGATCAGTTGAATCGTAAAAAATTAATTCTCACATTCCTGTTCATGTTGTTTCTGGTATCTGCAGGACTTACATTTTTTACTTTTAATGCAGAAACAAATTTTATCCGCTTCGGAACATTACCTGTTTACATTCTGATTTTCTTAACCGGATTAGCCAGAGGTGTATTAGGACCTACAATTTCAGCTTTCTTCGCACAACTGGTTCCGAAAACACTCTACGCATCGGCTTCAGCATGGAGTAGCACAGTTTGGCAATTGGGTGCTGTAACAGGACCAGCAATAGGTGGATTGATTTATGGTTTTCTTGGTGCATTTGCTGCAAGCACATTCGTTTGTGTGTTCATAGTTATCACTGCTTGTTGTTACCTGTTCATCAAGTCGAAACCGGCATTAAGAGCATCGGAAGGAATTTCGCTTGCAGAAAGCTTAACAACCGGAATACGATTTGTTTTTAAAAATCAAATCATGTTATCCGCCATTACACTCGATCTGTTTGCAGTACTTTTTGGCGGTGCAGTAGCATTGTTGCCCATGTTTGCCGATCAGGTTCTGGGAACAGGTGCTGAAGGACTTGGATTGCTG
Organism: Bacteroidota bacterium; assembly: GCA_963169675.1. Lineage (GTDB taxonomy): Bacteria > Bacteroidota > Bacteroidia > AKYH767-A > OLB10 > JADKJB01. The sequence continues at coordinate 7,240 of CAUJFJ010000107.1, read as the reverse complement.
AGGGCTGCACCTGCTTTTGGTGCCGTCATCATGGCACTCACTCTTGCCCACCGGCCTCCTGTTACACATACCGGTAAAAAGTTGCTGGCTGCTGTGGCAGGATTTGGAATTTGCATGATCTTGTTTGCTTTGTCCACAAACTTCTATCTCTCGCTGGCACTTTTGGCCCTTAGCGGGATGTTAGACAGTGTCAGCGTGATAATCCGGTCAACAATAATGCAGGTAATTACACCTGATGAAATGCGTGGAAGGGTATCGGCAGTCAACACTATTTTCATAGGATCATCGAACGAAATTGGTGCTTTTGAATCGGGGTTTGCGGCCCGGTTACTGGGATTAATTCCGTCAGTTATTGCAGGTGGAGCCATGACGCTGATGGTAGTTGCGTCTACCTGGAAACTGGCCCCTTCCTTAAGGAAACTGGAGCTAAAAAACCTTCATTCAACTGGGTAGACTCCTGTATGTCACGAGTTTACAATTACTCGGGCACTACTGCATAAAGTTACATGATTTTCAGTACCTTTGTCGGCTCATATTCAAGCCCCTATAATTCAGGCAATTAAAGTCAACTATTATGATTGATTTCATCAATAAAACGTTATCAAAACTTTTCGGAAATAAAGCCGACCGCGACCTCAAGGAATTGGTTCCTGTTGTTTCAAAAATAAAAGAAGCAGAAGTAACAATTACCCAATTGAACGATGATCAGTTGCGGGAAAAAACTTCTGAATTCCGAAAAAGAATTCAGGATCATATTGCAGCTACGGTTGAAGAGCGTATTTCCATCAATGATCAGATTGAAAAAAATCCTACCATGGAAATGGGAGCGAAAGAAGATCTGTATCGCAGAATAGATGAATTGCAAAAAGAAGAGAACAGCAAAATCGAAGAAGTTCTGCAAGAAATATTACCGGAAGCATTTGGTGTTGTCAGGGAAACAGCGCGTCGTTTTTCAGCAAACTCCGAAATCAGGGTTAAAGCAACGCAGCATGATCGTGATCTGTCTGTAAAAAAATCTTACATTAAAATTTCTGGTGACGAAGCTGTCTATTCTAATACCTGGATGGCAGCCGGAAATAATGTTACCTGGAATATGATTCATTACGATGTGCAATTAATCGGTGGATCCGTTTTGCATCAGGGGAAAATTGCAGAGATGGCAACCGGTGAAGGAAAAACATTGGTGGCAACTTTACCAATTTACCTGAATGCCCTTGCCGGGAAAGGTGTGCATATCGTAACGGTCAATGATTATCTTGCTAAACGTGACTCTGAATGGAACGGAACTATTTTTGAATTCCTCGGTCTTACTGTTGATTGTATCGATAAACACCAACCAAATTCCGATGAAAGAAAGAAAGCTTATCTCTCCGACATCACCTACGGAACAAACAATGAATTTGGTTTCGATTACCTGAGAGATAATATGGCCCGCACACCACAGGATATGGTTCAGCGTGGTCATCATTTTGCTATTGTGGATGAGGTCGATTCTGTTTTGATTGATGATGCAAGAACTCCTTTGATTATCTCCGGTCCTACACCTCGTGGCGATTCTCATGAATTTTTTGCTTTGAAACCCAGAATTGAAAATCTGGTTTCCACTCAAAGAAATTATATCAATACAGTAATTGCCGACGCAAAAAAGAAAATTGCAGATGGCAAAGAGAATGAAGCAGGTTTACCATTACTGCGTGCTTATCGCGGATTACCAAGAAACAAAGCACTCATTAAATTTTTAAGTGAGCAAGGTGTTCGTGCATTGCTGCAAAAAACCGAAAATCATTACATGCAGGATCAGCAACGTGAAATGCACAAGGTTGATGCTGAACTGTATTTTGTCATTGATGAGAAAAATAACTCCATTGAACTCACCGAGAAAGGTGTTGATCTGATAACTGCTACAGGTGAAGATCCGCATTTCTTTGTGATGCCGGATGTTGGTTCCAGCATTGCTGAAATTGAAAAGCTTTCAGTGAGTGATCAGGAAAAACTGGAACGTAAAGATGTTCTGATGCGTGATTTCGCTATCAAATCAGAACGTATTCATACGATTAATCAGTTACTGCGTGCCTACACACTTTATGAAAATGATGTAGAGTATATTCTTGCAGATGGTAAAGTAAAAATTGTTGATGAGCAAACCGGCCGTGTGCTTGATGGCAGACGTTATTCGGATGGATTACATCAGGCAATCGAGGCAAAAGAAAATGTTAAGATCGAAGCCGCTACGCAGACTTATGCAACCGTAACACTGCAGAATTATTTCAGGATGTATCACAAGCTGGCGGGTATGACCGGAACAGCTGAAACGGAAGCAGGTGAATTCTGGCAAATTTATAAGCTGGATGTGGTTGTTATTCCGACAAACAGAAAAATCAGCCGTGATGACCGTGAAGATCTGGTGTATAAAACCACTCGTGAAAAATACAATGCCGTAATTGAAGAGATTGAAGCACTTACTAAAGCCGGCAGACCAGTACTTGTGGGTACTACCTCAGTAGAGATTTCTGAATTATTAAGCAGGATGCTTAAGCTGAGAAACATTAAACACAATGTATTGAATGCTAAATTGCATCAGCGTGAAGCTGAAATTGTTGCTGAAGCAGGATTTGCAGGAACAGTAACCATTGCAACCAACATGGCTGGTCGTGGTACCGATATTAAACTGGGACCCGGTGTTAAAGAAGCAGGTGGTTTGGCCATTATTGGTACAGAGCGACATGAATCACGTCGTGTTGATCGCCAGTTACGTGGTCGTTCCGGTCGTCAGGGTGATCCAGGTTCTACACAATTCTTTGTGTCACTTGAAGACAACCTGATGCGCTTATTCGGTTCTGAAAGAATAGCACGTTTAATGGATCGTATGGGAATTAAGGAAGGTGAAGTTATTCAGCATTCCATGATTACCAAGTCGATTGAAAGAGCACAGAAAAAAGTAGAAGAGAATAACTTTGGAATAAGAAAGCGTTTGCTGGAATATGATGATGTTATGAACTCTCAGCGTGAAGTGATTTACAAAAAACGCCGACATGCCCTTTTTGGTGAGCGTTTAACACTGGATTTGGAAAACATGCAATACGACTACAGTGAATCGCTTGCAAATGCATTCGCTGATCAGCGTAATTTTGAAGAATTTAAACTGGAACTAATCCGGATATTTTCAATCGATGCTCCTATCAATGAACAGGAGTTTATGAAAATTAAGGCTGAAGAATTAGCAGATAAAATTTTCGAAGCATCTCAGGCACAATATCGTTTCAAATCGAAGATGATTGCCGATAAAGCCTACCCGGTCATTCAACAGGTTTATGAAACTCAGGGACAGGTAATTGAAAATATTGTGGTGCCTTTCACCGATGGAATGAAACAGGTTCAGGTAATGGTGAACCTGAAAAAAGCTTTTGAAACGCATGGTGCGGAAATAATGACCGCATTTGAAAGAACCATTGCGTTGGCATTAATTGATGATGCATGGAAAGAGCACTTGCGTGAGATGGATGAATTAAAGACGTCTGTACAAAATGCTGTTTACGAACAAAAGGATCCATTGCTGATTTACAAATTCGAATCATTCGAGTTATTTAAAAAGATGCTCGAACAAATCAACCGCGATGTACTTTCATTCCTTTACAAAGGATTTATTCCTGTTCAGGATTCTTCAAATGTGAAGGAAGCCCGCCCGCAACCTCGCACTGACATGAGCAAGCTCAAAACTTCTCATGAAGAAGTACCTGTCGGAGCAACAGTTGGAGCACCACAACCACAAGGAGCAGCACCTGAAGGCCAAAAACAGGTAGCAAAACCACAACCGGTAAGAGTAGATCCGAAAGTTGGCAGAAATGATCCTTGTCCTTGCGGTAGTGGCAAAAAATACAAGAACTGCCACGGAGTTGGTGAGCCAGGCTAATTCCGGTAATTCCAAATGGAACCTTGCTGGAAATTAAACTTAATTACACAATTAATTGTTAGGTATAAGTAATCAGTACCCAAATCAAAGAAATCAGCCATGTTATCAATAATCACAATTATGCTTAGCATTTTCAATCTCTTCTTTGGTCCAAAAGGTGGAAATATGGAGACATACCAAAACAATAAAGCTATGAACACAGGTAAAACCATTTATGACTTCACGATGAAAGACATCGATGGCAAGCCGGTATCACTGAAACAATATGAAGGAAAGGTAGTACTGATTGTGAATGTGGCAAGCGAATGCGGCCTTACACCTCAATACAAAGAAATTCAGGCTCTTTATGATCAATACAAAGCTGAAGGACTGGTAGTATTAGGTTTTCCTGCAAACAATTTCATGGGACAAGAACCAGGCACTGAATCTGAAATAAAATCATTCTGCAGTAAGAATTATGGCGTAACGTTTCCTATGTTTTCAAAAATTTCAGTTAAAGGAGATGACATGGCACCACTCTATCAATTCCTGACTTCCAAAGAAAAAAATGGCATCACAGATGCTCCGGTCACCTGGAATTTTCAAAAATTTCTGATCGATAAAGAAGGCCGGATGGCCACATTTTTCGCTCCAAAAACCAGTGTCACTGATGAAAAGGTGATAAATGCTGTAAAAGAACTTTTGAAGTAATTTATAGAATTTGCACAGGCGCATTGCTATGCAGCATTTTAAATTCATAGGATGATTATAGAGAGGCATTGCCATGCGTCTCTGCGATACACTTTAAATTCACAGGATGATTATGGAGACGCATAGCAATGCGTCTCTACATTTCTATTATTGAATATTGATATAATAAATTCACCTGAATTTAATATTTTTTGAAAACCGATCTTTGCTCCAATTTTCTACATTATTTTGAATATATTTTTTGATTTTGAATAATTCCATATCATTTCTGATCAGATGATCGTGAAATCGGGGATGCCACCCAAATTTTAAATTATTGTCATTTGCAAATATGGTAACTGCTGCTTTAAATCCGCGAATTATTGATCCAAGGTTTTTAGATTGTGAACCGAACTTGTTTCTTGATTTACCATCAATTATAAAATCAGATTTTTTATCATTATATATATTCGGTCCAATCTCAATGATTGCATGAAAATGGTTAGGCATAACTTGAAAATCTGCCAGGGTCAGATTCATATCGGGTCGAAGTAAAATTGTTTTCATCCATTGACGTTCTACCTCTACACCAATTTCAGATAGTTCCATATTGCCATTATTTATTTCTCCAAAATAAGTATCAAAATTTCTCGTACACACAGTTATAAAATATTTGCCTTCCCAGGAATAATCCCAATTACGATAACGGGTAGTTTCGATTCGATACATACCAAAATATTCATTCATAAAATTGACTTTTTTTGATTTCAAAATAATGCTTGTTAAAATTTTGATACTACTTTCTTATCTTCCTGAATAGAGAATGTGCAATTGCGAACGCAAAATGTATAAATTGGAATATAAAATTCTACATTTCCATTTAACATTATCATTTCAATTTTAAATTATACATTTTACATTTTACATTTAAATCATCCTGCCCATCCTTCTCTGTCAAGATTTCTGTACTGGATAGCCTCGGCAAGATGTTCTGCCTGGATATCATTTGATCCGGCGAGATCGGCTATGGTGCGGGCAACTTTCAAAATTCGATCATAAGCACGGGCAGAAAGACCAATACGTTCAACTGCGGTTTTGAGCAACTGATTACATTCAGGTGAAATTTTACAAATAGTACGTAGTTGTTTGGCGGTCATTTGTGAATTGCAATAAATATTTTCTGATTCAGCAAATCGCAATTCCTGTATTTTGCGGGCTCTCACTACGCGTGCTCTCACGTCTTCACTTTTTTCCGAAATTCGTTCTTTCGACAATTCACTGAAAGGAACAGGAGTAACTTCCACATGAATATCGATCCGGTCGAGTAAAGGCCCGGAAATTTTGTTGAGATACTTAAGCACTACACCCGGACCGCATACGCATTCTTTTTCCGGGTGATTATGAAAACCGCAAGGACAAGGATTCATACTCGACACCAGCATAAAACTTGCAGGGAACTCTACTGTTGAGCGAGCTCTTGAAATAGTGACTTTTCTTTCTTCCAAAGGTTGCCGCATCACTTCGAGAACAATTCTCTTAAATTCCGGCAATTCATCTAAAAACAACACACCATTATGCGCCAAAGATATTTCTCCGGGTTGAGGATGACCGCCGCCACCGACCAGCGCCACATCACTAATGGTATGGTGTGGAGAGCGGAAAGGACGCGTGCAAATCAATGAAGTGTTTTTCCCTACCTTCCCTGCCACCGAATGTATTTTTGTTGTTTCCAGTGCTTCCTGTACAGTTAGTGGAGGCAGTATTGTGGGCAGTCTCTTGGCAAGCATGGTTTTGCCGGCACCTGGCGGACCAATAAGTATAACATTATGACCACCGGCAGCCGCAATTTCTAATGCCCTTTTAATATTTTCCTGACCTTTAACATCGGAGAAATCAAGTTCTGAATGACTTTGAAATCTTTCAAATTCCTCCTGAATATCAACAGTAACTCTTTCCGGAGTGGATTCACCTTTGAAGAAATCGATCACCTCAGTTATATTCTGGACACCATATACAACCAGGTCACTTACAATGGCTGCTTCCCGTGCATTTTCTTTCGGAAGAAAAAATCCTTTAAACCCTTCTTTTGCTGCCTGAATCGCAATTGGCAATGCTCCTTTAATTGGTAAAATTGTGCCATCGAGAGAAATTTCGCCCATGATTATATAATCGGACAACCCTTCACATGGAATTTGTTCCGAAGCAGCCAACACACCAATAGCAATTGTTACATCATAGGCACTTCCTTCTTTGCGAATGTCGGCAGGTGCCATATTCACAACAATTTTCCTGCCCGGCATCTTAAAACCAATATTCTTAAACGCAGCTAACAATCGTTGCTGGCTTTCCTTAACAGCATTGTCTGGTAATCCCACCAGGAAAAAACGTGTTCCAACATCACAATTTACTTCAACTGTTATAGTAGTTGCATTGATGCCATAAACGGCAGATCCAAAAGTTTTAATTAACATAGTATATAAAAAATTAAGTTTGAAAAATCTTAAAAAGTAAAATTAACTCTGAGGAAAAATAAAATCCTCTCCTTAACGAACAACTATGATTTGTACCCGATAGCTTTCCGTTTTTGTGACGGCTGCTGAATCAATTTTTTTAGCGCTGAAAATATGAGATGAATTTCTTCACTATGTCCTGCAACAGATT
>CAUJFJ010000106.1 GCA_963169675.1 Bacteroidota bacterium | reverse complement strand
GGGCCTTTGTATCTGCATAAATACTATTCGCATTGCTGGGTTCCGGGTTCACCACAGCGAAAATTTGCCAGAAAGCTAGGTTTTAAGGATGAAGACATACGCGAAGGAGTATATTCATGTGATTTTAAACTTTATCACCAACTGTTTGAAACCTATCACAAATCGAAAGAAAAGGCATTCCCAAAAAGAATCATATTTGTTGGAAGATATACCAAACTCAAAGGAGTAAAAGAACTTTGGGAAGCATTTATCAGGTTTCACCAGGAACAACCTAACGAATGGGAATTGTGGTGCCTGGGAAAAGGCGATATGGATGCCGACTTCCCGAATCATCCAAAAATTAAGAACTTCGGATTTGTGCAACCTGAAGAAATGGCAAAATTTATTTCAGAAACAGGCGTTTTTATTCTTCCCAGTCACTACGAACATTGGGGAGTAGTAGTCCATGAATATGCAGCTGCCGGATTTCCGCTTATTTGTACTACCTCAACAGGAGCGGCAACAACTTTCCTGGAAGAGGGCAAAAATGGTTTCTTTCATGATCCGTGCAGTACAGAATCACTGGTTGCGGTGCTGAAAAAAATTGACCGGCTATCACCAGCCGAATTACTTAAAATGGGAGATGCAAGTGCAGCAATTGCTGAACGAATTACTCCTGCAAAATGGTCATCAACAGTTTTGGAATTTATAAATAATTAATCCCTATGTGCGGCATTGCTGGAATTTTCGGAATTAAAGATAAGGATCAATCTGCTGTAATTATACAACAGATGAACGACCGTATTGCCCATCGCGGACCCGATGATCAGGGAACCTATACCGATGAATTTGTAGCTCTCGGTCACCGAAGGCTTGCAATTCTCGACCTCTCCCCTGCCGGTCACCAACCCATGCATAGTCTCGATGGAAATATTGAAATTATTTTTAATGGCGAGATCTATAACTTCATGGAAATTCGTGAGAAAATAGATAACTATGAATTTAAAACACGAAGTGATACAGAAGTAATTATTGCTGCATATCTGAAATGGGGCAAAGAATGTGTGCACCAGTTTAATGGTATGTTTGCTTTTGCTATTTGGGATAAAAACAAAAAAGAATTATTCATTGCACGCGACAGATTAGGAATAAAACCTGTCTATTATTATTTAGATGGTTCCGTATTATATTTTTCTTCTGAAATCAGATCTCTGCTGGCATCAGGAAAGGTTCCTAAAAAAATAAATCGGAATGCACTTGCCGATTATTTTACGTATCAAACCGTGCATGCTCCCTATACCATAATCGACAAGGTGCTGATGTTGATGCCCGGTCATCACATGACTGTTTCAATGTCAGGCATGAAGATTGAAAAATATTGGGATATTATTGCCAACCGATCTAAAGCTGCAGAAGGAAAATCATACAGCGATGTTTGTAGTGATGTGCGCAAATTATTTGAAGCTGCCATTAAACGTCGCCTCATCAGTGATGTTCCATTTGGAGCATTTCTGTCAGGAGGTATCGATTCATCAGCGGTTGTTGGTTACATGAGTAAGGTGCAACAGCAACCGGTGAAGACTTTCAACATTTCCTTCGATGAAAGTGAATTCAGTGAAGCTAAATATGCAAGAATTATCTCCGAAAAATTCGGAACCGACCATAAAGAACTAAAATTAACACCCGCCGATTTTCTTGCTGCTTTGCCGGCTGCCATGAGTGCACTCGATCACCCAAGTGGTGATGGCCCCAATTCCTATATCGTTTCTAAAATTACGAGAGAGAATGGGATTACCATGGCACTCTCCGGCCTTGGAGGCGATGAATTATTTGCCGGTTATCCGGTTTTCAACAGAAGCCTTCAGTTCGAAAGCAAGAAGTGGTTGTGGAATATACCTGCCGGAATCCGCAAAATGATGGGTGCTGTTGCAATGAAAATTAAACCCGGAATTATGGGTGAAAAATACAATCAGCTACTTTCGTTACCATCGGGAAATGTTGCCGATACTTTTCCGGTATCGCGACAAATAAGTACACCTGATCATATTGCCAAACTGCTGAACTTTCCAATGCCACCCGACCGTGTAGCTGAAATTGTTTCGGAAGAACTTAGAAATAATAAAGATCTGGGAGTATTATCACAGGTGAGTGTTGCCGAAATCACCACCTACATGCAAAATATTTTATTGCGCGATACCGATCAGATGAGTATGGCCTCTGCATTGGAGGTTCGGGTGCCTTTCCTCGATTACGAACTGGTAGAATATGTAATGGGAATTGATGATGAATACAAAACTCCATCTTTCCCTAAAAAATTGCTGGTTGAAAGTATGGGCGATTTGCTTCCTGATGAAATTGTGCATCGCAAAAAAATGGGATTCACTTTCCCATGGGAGAAATGGCTGCGAAACGATTTAAAAAGTTTCTGTGAAACCCGAATTGAATCGCTCGCTAAGCGTCCGTTTATAAATGAAAAAGTGCTCTTAAACAGATGGCAACAATTTCTGGATGGCAATCCTGCAGTGAGGTGGCCCGATATATGGATTGGTGTGGTTCTGGAAAACTGGTTGATCGAAAATAAGATCGAAAATTAATATCATGGAAAAAATCAAAACCGATCTTTCGAAATTCGATAATAGCTGGTACCAGCATGGCGGATCAACCATAAAACTGGCCTTGTGGCATGTAGTATCTGCTATTTTTTTTCTGAATCATTTATCTGCAATAAGCAGCGTTAAAGTTTCGCTGTTGCGGATGTTTGGCGCTAAGGTCGGCAAAGGTGTGGTGATTAAGCAATGTGTTCGCATCAAATATCCCTGGCTCCTGGAAATTGGGGATCATGTGTGGATTGGCGAATGTTGCTGGATTGAAAACCATGCACCGGTAAAAATCGGAAATCATGCCTGTATTTCACAGGATGCGATGCTGCTCTGCGGAAATCACAATTATAAAAAGTCGGGTTTCGACCTGATAACCGGTAAAATTACACTGGAAGAGGGTGTATGGATTGGTGCCAAATCAACTGTTACCCCCGGTGTCACCTGCAAATCGCATTCGGTATTGAGTGTTAATTCCGTCGCCAGCAGCAATTTAGAACCTTATGGGATTTATCGGGGTAATCCTGCCATATTCCAAAAGGAAAGAGTAATAAAAGAGTAATATCTTTGCTGTAACCCTTTCAGGCCGTAAAGGGTATAATAACAGACCGGTTGATTTCAGGAAGCGAAATTGAAATCACCGGACTAATTGTCATTGAGCTTGTAACCTTCATAACCTTTTCCATTGAAAATCTCTATTATTACCATCACTTATAACAGTGAAAAAACTGTTGAGGATACTATCAAATCGGTAGTGTCACAGGATTTCCCGAATGTGGAATATCTGATCATTGACGGCTTATCGAAAGATAAAACCCTTCAGGTTGTCAATAAATATTCAGCTTATATCGATAAAGTTGTCTCTGAAAAAGACAAAGGCCTTTACGATGCTTTGAATAAAGGTATCAAGCATGCTACCGGTGAAGTCGTTGGCATGCTTCATTCCGATGATGTTTACGCCAATAATCAGGTTTTGTCGAAGGTAGCACAGCAATTCGCTATTGATCCGACATTGGAAGCAGTTTATGCCGATTTAGTTTTTGTTGATCGTGAAAATACTGATAAGGTATTACGTACCTGGAAGTCGGGAGCATATAAAGAAGATGCCTTCAAGCAAGGCTGGATGCCACCTCATCCAACATTTTTTGTAAAGAAATCGGTGTATGAAAGACTGGGAGGTTTTAATCTCGATTTGAAACTTTCCGCCGATTATGAATTAATGCTTCGTTTCATTCATAAAGAAAAAATTAAAATTGCTTATTTACCGGAGATCATTGTCAAAATGAGAATGGGTGGAATCAGCAACACCAGTTTCTTTGTGAAGTTAAAAGCGAATATGGAAGACAAGCTTGCGTGGAAATTAAATGGAGTTAAACCAGGCTGGTTCACTACTATTCGTAAGCCATTGAAAAAACTGAGTCAGTATTTTGTGAAAAGCTAAACCGGCTTTTCATTTCTTAATAACTGCTCAACCACAACAGGAAACCATTTCATTTCCAGCTCATGAATTTTTGCGGCAACATCCTGCGGGGTGTCTGTCTCCAGTAATGCTGTTTCATACTGGGCAATTATTTCACCTTCATCAAAATTTTCGTTGACATAGTGAATGGTTATACCGGTTTTGGTTTCCCCAGCCGCTACCACCGCTTCATGCACATGCATGCCGTACATACCTTTCCCGCCAAAAGAGGGCAGCAAGGCAGGATGAATATTGATTATTCGGTTGTGAAATGATCGGATGAGATCGTGCGGAACCAGTTTTAAGAAACCGGCCAAAATAACAAGATCAATTTCCTTTTCCTTAAGGAAGGCCAATACACTTCCATTTTCAAATGCTTCCTTATTCATATAATAAGAAGGAACTCCAAGGCGGGCCATTCGCTCATGAACAAATGCATTTTTTCGGTCAGAAATCACCAATTCGACCTTTGCCAGGGGATGATTTGAAAAATAATTGACCAGATTTTCGGCATTAGAACCCGATCCGGAGGCCAAAATGGCTAGTTTTTTCATCCCGCGAAGGTAAATAAACCCCAATTAAAGGCAGAAAAAAGTGGGAAAATGGACTTATTTACCTACTTATACCCCATCAACATGCTGTTTTTCATAATATTACGAATATATTTTGATCATTAAAGTATAAATTTGTTACTTTGCGCTTCAACTTTAAATTACTAAAAACTATGTCAGACATTGCAACCCGCGTAAAAGCAATTATTGTTGACAAACTAGGTGTTGATGAGAGTGAAGTACAGACTGAGTCCAGCTTTACTAACGATCTGGGCGCTGATTCTTTGGATACAGTTGAATTAATCATGGAATTCGAGAAAGAATTCAATATCGCTATTCCTGATGATCAGGCTGAAAAAATCAGCACGGTTGGACAGGCTATCGATTACATCACGGCAAACGTAAAGTAATCACACCTTTTTTTACCGGATGAAATTCAAAAGAGTTGTAGTAACAGGGCTAGGTGCGCTCACCCCATTAGGCAATACGGTTTCGGAATACTGGAATGGACTTGTTAATGGCGTAAGTGGTGCCGGCCCTATTACACGCTTTGATGCATCAAAATTTAAGACCCGTTTTGCATGTGAAGTAAAAAACTTCGATCCGGGTAGTATTCTCGACAGAAAAGAAGCACGTAAACTTGATTTATTCAGTCAGTTCGGACTCGCAGCAGCCATTCAGGCTATTGAAGATTCGAAAGTAGTTTCGCACTCCTCCTTTAATCCCGATCGTGTTGGAGTAATCTGGGCGGCAGGAATTGGTGGTTTGCGTACCTTCATGGATGAAGCAAGTGCATTTGCCAAAGGTGATGGAACACCACGATTTAATCCCTTCTTCATTCCTAAAATGATAATTGATATTGCTTCCGGGCATATCTCTATTCGTTATGGTTTGCGTGGACCAAATTATGCCACTGTTTCAGCCTGCGCATCTTCAACACATGCATTAAATGATGCCTTTATGCTGATTAAACTCGGCAAGGCAGATGCAATAGTTGCAGGTGGCTCTGAAGCTGCAATTAATGAACCTGCCGTTGGTGGTTTCAATGCTATGCATGCTTTATCGGAACGAAATGATAGTCCTGAAACTGCATCCCGGCCATTCGATCTTGATCGCGATGGGTTTGTGATGGGTGAAGGTGCTGCAGCAGTAGTTCTGGAAGAATATGAACATGCTATTGCCCGTGGAGCAACTATTTATGCTGAAATGATGGGTGGTGGTATGTCTGCCGATGCTTATCATATCACTGCACCGCATCCGGAAGGACTTGGAGCATTGAATGTGATGAAAAATGCCTTACATGATGCTGAAATGGAAGCAACCGAAATTGATTACATCAATGTTCACGGAACTTCTACACCATTAGGTGATATCAGTGAAGTAAAAGCCATTGAAAGTGTGTTTGGTGAGCATGCTTATAAGTTAAATATCAGCTCAACGAAATCAATGACCGGTCACTTGCTAGGTGCAGCCGGAGCCATTGAATCTTTAGCTTCCATTCTTGCTGTACAAAATGATATTATTCCACCTACAATTAATCATTTTACCGATGACCCACAGTTTGACCCCAGACTGAATTTTACTTTTAATAAAGCACAACATCGCACAGTAAATGCTGCCCTCAGCAACACTTTTGGTTTTGGTGGTCACAATGCATCTGTTATATTCAGGAAAATAAAATAAATCCTTTTGGACTTCCTGCTGCCTTACCGCCTGTTGTTCTCAGGTGATAAAGAATTGATTCTTTCTCTCCGGAATATTCTTGGATTCTATCCGAAAAATATCGCTATTTATAAACTTGCATTTTCTCACCGATCGGTTGCACCAACAACAGTTAATGGCATGCAAATGTCGAATGAGCGTCTTGAATATTTAGGAGATGCTGTTTTAGGTGCTATAGTAGCTGAGTTGTTATTCAGAAGGTTTCCATTCAGAGATGAAGGATTCCTGACAGAAATGCGTTCCCGTTTGGTAAGCAGGGAACATTTAAAGAGCCTGGCACTAAAAATTGGTCTCGATAAATACGTTAAAAACAATTCCGGTCCGGGCATGTACCGATCAATGTATGGAGATGCATTTGAAGCGTTGGTAGGTGCTATTTTTCTTGATAAAGGATATAAATCTGCAGAGCATTTTATTGTCGACAGAATGATTCGACTCCATGTTGATCTCAACGATATTGAACAGGCAGATTCTAATTTTAAAAGCAGAATTATTAACTGGGCACAACGCGAGAAAAAAACTATTGTCTTCGAAACAATGGAAGAAGGTAATGGCAATAAACTGATTAAAGTAAGGTTGGTAATCGATGGCGAAGAAATTTCAACGGGTTCTGATTTTGTAAAGAAAAAAGCAGAACAAATTGCTGCCGGTAAAGCCTGTGAAATTTTGAAAGTACTGCCTGATTCTAAAGACGATCAATAAAATATTTATTGGTCAACAACACAATTCCAATTAGTCATCATTTTCACTTCTTAATTTTTTCTTCGGTCTTTTTTCTTAGCCAGTTAATATCTGCAATTTGTTTAACAGTATTAATTTCCTGCAGCAACGCTTCCAGTTTGTCGGGCTGCCATGCTGCTTTTTTGAGTGCAGTAGTGAATTTAATCATATTCCTGTAAATTGTTCTTTGGTAATCGGATACCATTTTATTCCGATTAAGAAAAATCCTGAATGCGGCAATGTGATAAAAAAATGTTTCTTCATCGTCCATTTCATAATAACACTTCAATAAAATAGCACGCATATCGAGTTGGTAATACAAATCGGTGAATTCAACCTGTCGCAATTGAGAAAGTGCTTTTCGGTAATCGCCAATACTGAAATAATAATATGCCAGATTATAAACAAAGGCATTTTCCTGTTCATGCGGTTGCAAAAATTTCCGGTAGGTTTCAATAAAATTGAATACCCATTCGTGATTGCTGCTTCGAATACCAATTACTACAATATTTTTAAAATCCCATTGCGATAAATAACCATTGTTAAAAATTACTTTTCGTTCTAAAACTGATTGGTAAATCCGGAATAATTTATTCACATAATGAGCCTGTCCCTGATTAATTTTTTTGATGCAATAATTCATCTGATACTGATACATATCTCTTAAATCAGTTTGCATGAAATTATTTCCTGAAGAAATTAATAAATGATCTAGCTCTTCAAAATGCACTTCATTATCCGGTTCAGTCAATGTCATTAAAACACGGAAGTAAGATGCAATTAAGGGCACTTCTTTGAATGCACCTTTCCTTAATTGCTCCAGCAATTCATCACGCATAAAAAAATCATAATTCACAGCCATTACATTTTGCACGTTAATGATTGCACATAACATCTGTAACTTTCTGGCGATATAAAACTTATCTAAAAACCTTGTCGCCTCCCCTATTGGACTTTCATCAGATCGTTTTTGTCGAGGTAAAAAATGATTCATGTGAATGTACTCCGATTGATGTCTTGCAAAATAATAACCTGCATCCTTTACCAGGTCTATGTCATTTGCAACAGTTTCAGGTTCATACTCCGACAAATAAGCTTTATCGGCTCCCCGTTTTGCCAATTCCTCCAAAAGGAGCAAATCTGCAGTACGCCCATCGATTTGTAATGCCTTGATTTTTAAATAACTACAAGCTAATTTATACAAATCGGTCATTGCATACCTTAATTTCTTATCTTCATATGTCTTTTGCCCGGAAAATTTGAAATAAAGGTCTTCTCTGGTAAGTGTACAAGTATGTAAATCGGGATGAAAATCGCTCAATACCTCATACAATTCCAAAGCCTTTCCGGAGGGTCCACCTATGCCGGAAACAATGAAATTGCGGAATTCCCGCCATTCTACCGGGCTAATTGCAGCAAGGATACTGAACAATTTCGATTTCGACCAACTTTGCATATCCGACAAAAATAATAAAATTAATTAACTTATATAATTTACATAATATTAATTTTCAACATATTACAAATTTATGTTTACTTATATCATAATTTTAAGCAAAATAATCGATTCGACAAAAGCGATATTTTGTATTTCAAGGATTGATATTAGTGAAATACATTTGTAATGTGATAGAAGATTTATCACAATTAACTGGGCCATGAAAAAATTCGCACACATTTTAACCACATGTATACAGCTAAGCATTGCCACTCTGGCGATCATAGCTGCGAGTTTTTGTACATCATCAGGAAGTCATATTGTTGGAGGTGAAATTACCTATCAATGGATTTCCGGAAATGATTACAAACTTCGACTAACCTATTACAGCGACTGTAATGGCGTACCGAATCCTACTTCCGCTTTAATTGAAGTTAATTCACAATCGTGTGCACAAAGTTTTTCTATCAGTATTCCAATTGTTTCCGGACCGATAGATATTTCTCCTATTTGTACTGCATCCTTACCAAATTCGGCATGCAATGGTGGAACGTTGTATGCAGTCAGAAAAATAGTTTACGAAGGAACAGTTTCATTAAGCGGGCCTTGTAACGATTGGGTATTTAGTTATAATGAATGTTGCCGAAATGCAGCTATTACAAATATTACCAGTGCAGGTGGTTTAGGAAGTTATTTCGAAGCTACTTTAAATAACTTGGATGTTCCATTTAATAATTCTGTTGAATTTGCCGGAATTCCGGTGCATATGATTCAAAATAATACCACCAGTTCATTAAGCTGGAACACCTTCGATGTTGATGGTGATTCTATACATTATGAAATGGTTGCTCCAAGAGATTATGTTGGATTGAATCCTTTTAATCTTGCTTTTATAGCGGGATTATCTGCAACACAACCATTCATTGCTTCAAGTCCAACCTTATTAAATTCCCAAACAGGATTACTTACAATTTCTCCAAATGCATTACAAATTTCTGTAATGTCAATGAAAATTTCAGAATTCAGAAATGGAATTAATGTTGGAAATATTTACCGTGATTATCAGTTTGCAGTAATTAATACAACCAATGCATTACCAAAGTTGTCAGGTATAAATGGGAATAATATTTATACAACGAATACATGTCCAGGCGATACACTTCAATTTGACGTTTTCAGTACCGATGCAGATCAGTTTCAAATACAGGAGGTTTCCATGGGAAACAATTCAACTTCAGCTTCCTTAACTACAACACCTGCACAGTTTCCTGTTGGAACATTTACATGGATACCTTCGACAGCCGATATCAGCAGTCAACCGTACATATTTACGTTAAATGTACGTGACGATAATTGTGATTACTTCGGGACACAAACTTACGCTTACCAGATTTACGTAAATGGTTGCAATACGAATGATGTTTGGCCCGGTGATGCAAATTCTGATGGAGTTGCTAATTTATACGATTTACTCTCAGTCGGAATAGGCTTTAATACTTCCGGCACCCCACGTGTTGGAGCTTCGACTAACTGGATAGCACAACCTTCGGCAAACTGGCCAAATTCGTTCCTTTCGGGAATAAATTACAAACATGCCGATACCGATGGAAATGGAATTATTGATTGGTCGGATACCACAGCCATATTCCAAAATTATGGTCTTAATCACCCATTGCGGACAGCACCACCAGCCGTTGCAGGATTGGCAGATCTGACTATCACTGCAAGTGCCGACACCATTGGCACCAGCATGCTGCTTGATTTCAATATCGAAATCACCTCATTTGTTGATAGCATCTACGGACTCGCTTTCCGCATGTATCTTGACCCTTCCTTAGTTGATATTTCTACCCTTCAAACAAATTATACAGGATCCTTTTTCGGAACATCAGGTACTGATATGGTGAAGCTGGATTACAATACCGGTAACGGATTACTTGATGTTGCAATAAGCAGAATTGATCACACAAATATTTCCGGAGGCGGTCCGGTAGGAAAAGTCACTATTGTTACAACCGACAATGTGAGTGGCAAAATGATGCTGAATGTGGCACCATTCGACATCGTTGGAGTAACTGCAACAGGAGATGAAATAAACTTCAACTCTTTTGGAGATGCTGTAGTCATTGATCAGAATTTTACTGGTATCAATGAACACAATTTGACTCCTGAATTCTCCGTTTATCCGATACCTGCTTCAGATATGATATTTGTGGAACACTATGGTCAGAATAAATTGCTGTCGGTTAAAATTGAAGATGTAAATGGTCGCGATGTAATGACCATTAATAATCCGGTAAGCAAGCAACAAATAAGTGTTCAATCACTCAATAAAGGGGTGTATTTTATAAAAGCTACGAATGCCTTTGGCACTTCAATAAAGAAATTAATGATCTTCTAGACTTGTGGTTAGGTCTGTTTTTCCAGAACGGTGGGCGCCCAGCCCACCGTTTATTTTTTTATAGCCTTTGAGATATTAACCCTTTTTCATATTATTGCATATAACCTCAGCGTTTTATGAAAAGCGAACAAGGAGAATTGAAGTTTTTTGCAACTTTCCCCACCAAGGAAACACTTCGCCTACTCCTGGAATGGCATGCGCTGTATGAAGAATTACAACTGGAAAAGAAGCGTATGTCGCTGTGCACAGAAACAGATGCCATAAAGTTACTCGACATCCCCGCAAGGAAGCTCCACCAATACGTGAAAGAAGGATACCTGAAAAGAAAGCCATCCGGAGAATTCTACAAATATCAGGTGATTAAACTGCTGTTCGAGGTAAAGCAAGAGGAACTTTACCAGTCAATTTCGTAGGTTCATCAAATAAATTTGGTAATTTAAACCGCCTTTTCTATTTTCACATAATTGCCAATATTTATAGCCATGAAATTAGTTCTTCAACTTCTCGTTATCTGCTGCCTGGCATTGCCGGCTAAAGCACAACAATTCCTTTCCATTAATCCGAATTTTGCGAACTCGGGACAGACTCTTTCAACGGCAGTAACTGCCAGCAATCTTTTTTTTACCATGGGTTCTGCACCCGGGCAATGGGCGCAGGATTTTTATATGGTGCAGGGTAGTTATTATATCTTTCCAACTTTTATAAGTATTTTAACTGATGATGATTTGGATGTGACCTGGTCGATTCCTGCTGCAGCGCCTAGTGGGAACTATGACGTAATATGGGATGTTTCAGGTATGGGATATTTTCTTACGGTTCCGGGAGGTTTCAATATAAATTGTATTCCAACCCCTGCAACAATCACAGGCTCTTCAATTCGGTACATTTGTGTCGGAGGCTCAACAATCCTGACTGCAAACGCAGGCACCGGATTTACCTATCAATGGTACAAAAATAACATACTCATTCAGGGAGCGACCTCTCAAAGTTATACCGCAACCTCTTCCGGCTCTTATAAGGTTAAGGTTACAGATGGCCAAAATTGTCCTGACACTTCAGATCCGGTAAATGTTTACAATGCCAGTACTCCGAATGCGATTATTTCCTCACCATCAACAAATATTACGGTTTGTCCAAATATTTACATTACCCTGACTGCCGGCTTCGGCTCAGGATATACCTACCAGTGGTTTAAAAACGGGGTTATCCTGAACGGAAGCACTGGTCAGTCGCTGTTATGTGACAATGGCTCTTATACTGTAAGAGTTACCAATGCTCAGGGCTGTTCCAGCATATCTCAACCAAGGGTAATTACCTGGTCATCATTACCTGTTGCTTCAATAACTACTTCCACAGGCAACCCCGGGTTTTGCTCCGGCTCTACCGTTAACTTGAACACTCCACATACTACGGGAAATACCTACAAATGGTATAAATATGGAAACCTTATTGCTGGAGCTACTTCATCAACTTATCAGGCATCTACTGCAGGGAAATATAAAGTTGTGGTTACCAATTCTACCGGCTGTTCTAAAACATCTGCTCCAATAAATATTTCATTATATCCGGTTCCACCGGCTACAATTTCCGCTACCGGCCCAACAACATTCTGTCAGGGTGATCAGGTAAAATTACAAGCGAATTATGGATCAACATATTCGTATCAGTGGTATAAATACGGCAGTGCTATTCCTGGAGAAACAACCCGAAACTTGTTTGCAAATTCTAATGGCCCTTATAAGGTAGAAGTTACTTCTGCATATGGTTGTTCTAAAAAATCGATTGCAACCAACATAACAGTTTTGGTAATTCCAAATGCTTCAATTAATCCACAAGGCCCAACTACCTTCTGTGCAGGAGGAAGTGTTCAGTTAAATGGTACCAGCGGCTTAGGCAATACCTATCAATGGAAATTATATGGCAATGATATTGCCGGAGCAACCAACAAAAACTATACAGCCACTGCTGCAGGAAATTATAAAGTTGCCGTTACCAATTCACTGGGATGCACCGATATTTCCGATCCGGTAATTGTGACAGTTCCATGCAGAATGAAAAATGAAACGATCTCTGAAAATTTAGAGTTGTTTCCAAACCCGGCAAATACTTATATTACTATTTCCGGTGGAATTCCATCGAGCTATGAAATTATTAATGCTACAGGACAAGTGCTCATTTCGCAAGAAAAAAACACAGCCAATGTAATTGATATTTCATCAATCCCTGCAGGCTTGTACCTGATTAGGGTAGTCACTGAAAATGGGCCTTCAACATTGAAATTTATAAAAGAAGAATAAAAATATTATTTCAACTCTTTCATAAAAATATAGCCACCTTTTTCGGCACCCCATACCTGCTTGTCAGCGGCGTCAAAGCCTCTGTCCCATGACACCATTTGGCCAACCTGCACAACAACTTCAGAAGTAGCATATGTTGCTCCTCTCAAATTACTTGGACAACTTTTGGCATTTGTACTTCCTTTGAATGAGCCATCTGCTATTCTGTTTAATATGATGGAACAACCTTCTCTGAGCTCGAGTGAATCAGTTGTTAACGGCTCAAAAACCTCAGGTGTTTTCCATGCTCCTGCAAATCGAAGTGGATCACTAACTGTGTATACTATACTTTCAATTGATCCATCTGCAAGCTGAATCAACTTATAAAATCGTTGCCTGTAAGGTTTATCAAGTGCTGATGCCATTGCCTGTTCCACATACAACCATTTACCGTTATCTGATCCCGGCCAAATCGGAGACATATGAAGCCTGATATCATAATAATCGGTATCATTTTTTGCCTGTTGTTGGCTGCTGAATGATCCTTGCATGTAACCATACAATACCTGCAAATCATTGATGCCTTTTTCTTTCTGACCATAACTTACTCCGGCAGATAAAATGCATGCTGCAATTGCAATCAGTAACTTTTTCATATGCACATCTTTGAATTATTTATAGTTTGCCAAATTAATATTTTTAGAAACTGTTTCAGCGTTGTCACTGCACTTTAGATTTCATTATTTTAAAGCTACGAATTTATTTTATCTGTATTTCATTGATATTTAAATAATTATAAATGACCCCATGGTTCTTCTCAGCCAAATATTTATCCTTAAATTGTACCTTTGAAACTTCAACCTTTAAATGAGAACGATTCTTATCTGGTGCTTATCGTTGATTTGTGTTTTTTCACAATTGCCCGCACAGATTTCGCAGCTGCCTAAATCTGTAAAAAATACCAGTGCTACCGTTGTCAGGGGAGCCTATCTGCAAGCAATTGCTCCGCACAGTATTACTATTCGATGGCGAACAGATGTTCCAACAGACAGTAGAGTGTTGGCAGGAAAAACTATGAACTATGGCATTTCCGTACAAAACGCAACATTAACCACAGAACATGAAATAACACTTAGTGGATTAGAATCTAACCAACAATATTTTTACGCTATTGGAACCACATCTGAAATTTTGCAAGGTGACTCGCCGAATAAATTTATTTCAGCACCTGCAACAGGTGAATTCATTCCTGTACGTGTTTGGGCTACGGGCGACTTCGGAAACGGTTCAGCAGCACAGGCAGCAGTGAGAGATGCATATCTCAATTATGATTCTAAACCTACCAATTTATGGATCTGGCTTGGAGATAACGCCTACGCATCAGGAACTGATTCTGAATATCAAACTAATGTTTTTGATATGTATCCTGAGCCATTAAAGAGATTTCCATTAATGCCTTCACCTGGAAATCATGACTATGGTAATACAGGATTTGCTTCGGGAATTACCTTAACAACCGATGCTCCCTATTTTTCGATTTTTACTACTCCTCAAAATGGAGAGTCCGGCGGAATTCCTTCATTCAGTCCTAAATATTACTCCTATAATTATTCCAACATTCATTTTGTTTCACTCGATAGTTATGGTTCCCTTCAGGATCCGGGCTCACCAATGATTGAGTGGCTGAAAAGCGATCTTGCGAATCACAATCAAAGATGGACCATTGTCTATTTTCACCATCCACCTTACACAAAGGGAACACATGACAGCGATACTGAAATTGAATTGTACAGTATCCGACAAAATATAATTCCTATTCTGGAACAACATGGTGTCGATTTAGTATTGAGCGGACATTCCCATTCGAATGAAAGAAGTTATCTGCTAAATGGCCATTATGGAATGTCATCTTCCTTCTCACCTTCTATGATGGTTCAGTTGAATCATACCAATTTTATAAAATCACCACCTTACACTGGTACTGTATATGCAGTATGCGGGACCAGCGGACAATCACCGGGTCCATCGCAAAACGACGCACCAATGCCATGCATGTTTTTCAGCGATTTTAGTACCAATTGTTCTATGGTACTCGATATCGACCGTGATCTTTTAACTGCAAAATATCTGAGTTCATCCGGCACCATTCTTCATGAATTTTCCATTACCAAAACAGGACCTTCATCGATCATTGAATATGGCGAAGTATCTTATGAAATAACATATGATAGCAGCGATCAGTCTGTTTTGTTAACTTACTTCTCCACTAAAAAAACCTCCATGAAAATTTCTCTTTGGGGTCTTAAAGGTGAACTCATTTCAAATTTTACCGATATACCCGCATCACTTCCTCAAGGGTATTCTATGCAAAAAATCAAACTTCCGGAACTGTCAAAAGCTATGTACCTGATTGTACTCCAAATGGATGATCAGCTATTCTCTAAAAAACTATTGCTGGGTAAATAATTGCATTTTTCTGGTCAAGACTTCAGCGACATCATAACTAATTATATTACAGCTAGTTAGTTATAATGCTGATATTACAAACAATAGCAATAACTTTTCAGAACAATTGTTTGTTTTAAACTAAATTTGCAGGAATGGAAACAGGCATTTTATCACACCTTTATTGTAACAGTCTGACCAGCTATCAGCGAAAGCTTACCAGAGAGGTAAAAATCGGTATGGTTCCTATGGGTGGCACCAATCCTATTCGGGTGCAGTCAATGACAACCACCGATACCATGAATACCATCGCTACGGTTGAACAAAGTATCAGGATGATTGAGGCCGGGTGCGAGTATGTTCGAATTACTGCTCCCAGCATTAATGAAGCTAAGAATCTGGCGAACATCAGAAATGAACTTCATAAACGAGGATACTCTACCCCACTCATAGCTGATATTCATTTTACACCGAATGCAGCTGAAATGGCCGCCCGGATCGTTGAAAAAGTCAGAGTAAATCCCGGTAATTACGCCGATAAAAAGAAATTCGAAACAATCGACTATACCGATGCTGCGTATGATTCAGAACTGGATCGTATCCGGGAGCGATTCACACCTCTTGTAAAGATTTGCAAAGAATACGGTACCGCTATGCGCATTGGTACAAACCATGGCTCTTTAAGCGATCGAATTATGAGCCGCTATGGTGACTCACCACTCGGTATGGTGGAATCGGCACTTGAGTTTTTGAGAATTTGTGAAGATTTATCTTATCACAACATTGTGTTAAGCATGAAATCAAGTAACCCTCAGGTTATGGTTCAGGCGTATCGTTTGCTTATTTCTAAAATGCAGGATGAAGGCATGAATTATCCTTTACATCTGGGTGTTACTGAAGCCGGCGAAGGTGAAGATGGCCGGATAAAATCTGCAGCAGGAATTGGTACTTTACTCGAAGATGGCATTGGTGATACGATCAGGGTTTCTCTCACGGAGGATCCTGAATTTGAAATCCCCGTTGCACGTGCCTTGGTGGATCGGTACACAAACAGATTCAATCATGCCCCTATCCGAGAAATAGAGCATATAAATCTCTTGCCTTATTCACCATTCGAATATCAAAGACGCAAATCAACACCTGTAACTAACGTTGGAGGCACAAACGTTCCGGTAATCATTTCTGATTATTCCCATAAAGAAAAAATTACAGCTGCTTCTTTGTTTCCTGTTGGATACAATTATGCTGTTGAAAGCGATAAATGGAATCTCAGTGATCAGGCATGCGATTTTATTTATTGCGGAAATAATCCTGTGACATTTGAAATTCCGGGGACACTGGGATTGATTTATAATTGCGACTACTGGTTAAACCATCAGGAACAACCAAGAACATACCCACTATTTTGTGGTAATGAATATATTGAAGCCTCTGCAAAATCCGAAATCCTCAATTTCATTGCGGTGGATGCTTCAATAATTTTTAATTCTGAAAACGATTTTCTTTCCCGCATCAAGAACGACAACACAGTGGTGCTCATTGCAGATACATCCAATCTGCATGGTATGGCCGATGAACGCCGGATATTTATTGAGTTAATGCTTCGACAAATTAACTGTCCCGTAATTATTAAATTTAATTACAAGCAAATTCCCGAAGAAACATTGCAATTACATGCAGCAACGGATGCAGGTGCATTACTTCTGGATGGTTTCGGAGATGGATTGTGGTTGAAAGCTCCGGGGATTGCATCAGAAAAAACAATGAATAGTCTTGGATTTGGAATTTTACAGGCAACACGAACCAGA
Source organism: Bacteroidota bacterium (assembly GCA_963169675.1). Lineage (GTDB taxonomy): Bacteria > Bacteroidota > Bacteroidia > AKYH767-A > OLB10 > JADKJB01. The sequence goes on along the minus strand of CAUJFJ010000106.1, from coordinate 1,973 downwards.
ATTTCAAAAACAGAATACATCTCCTGCCCTTCCTGCGGCAGAACACTATTCGACCTTCAGGAAACTACTGCAAAAATTCGTTCCCGTACACACCATTTAAAAGGGGTTAAGATTGGAATCATGGGTTGCATTGTTAATGGTCCGGGTGAAATGGCCGATGCCGATTATGGCTATGTAGGTGTTGGAGTGGGAAAAATTACCTTATACAAAGGTCGTGAAGTAGTGAAGAAAAATATTGAGGCAACTGTAGCTGTAGATGAACTGATTGAATTAATAAAAGAGCATGGCGACTGGGTAGATCCGGTTTCTTAAAATTAAAATCTAATTACTAAATTAAAACTTATCCAAATGATATCTAAAAAAATTGAAGCGCTGTTAAATCAGCAAGTAGAACTCGAGGCCTCATCCTCTCAATATTATCTGGCAATGGCTTCCTGGGCAGAAATCAAAGGCTATAATGGTGTATCAAAATTCCTTTATACACATTCCGATGAAGAGCGTACGCACATGTTAAAGCTGATAAATTTTATCAATGAGCGTGGTGGCCACGGAGTAGTTCCGGCACTGAAAGCACCACCGGCAAGCTTTAAAGGTATTCAGGAAATATTTGAACAAATTCTGAAACATGAAATTCATGTGTCTACTGAAATAAACAAGCTGGTTGAGCGTTGTCTTTCAGAAAAGGATTACACTACTCACAACTTCCTTCAGTGGTATGTTTCAGAACAAATTGAAGAAGAAGCTTTGGCCAGAAATGTCCTTGATAAACTAAATCTGATCGGAAACGATAAAGGTGGAATGTATTTATTCGACCGTGACCTGGAAACACTTTCCACGCAACAGGATAAAAAAGGGAAATAATTCCCATATACCATCATAATGTGCCTTAATAGCCGGAAATACCACTGATTTCTGTCTGTTAAGGCACAATTTTTGCCAGATGAATCACCACAAAAACAACTTACCAATGAGAATAAAATTTTTATTTATTGCTGCAATGCTCATTTGCACGGCAACAATCAGCAACGCACAAAGTTCGCCTGCGTCAAGAAAAATTGATGCTTTATTGCAAATGATCAATTATGCTTATGTTGATACTGCCAATGAAAGCAAACTGGCGGAGGATGCAATCAGAGCCATTCTCAAAGATCTGGATCCGCACTCTGTTTATATTGCGGCAAGTGAATTGAAAGAGGCTAATGAGCCTTTGGTAGGTAAATTTGAAGGAGTAGGAATTCAATTCAATATTTTTGAAGATACCATCATGGTTACACAGCCTATTCCCGGAGGTCCGTCTGAAAGATTAGGTATTCGCGCCGGCGATCGCATCGTACAAATCGACACCGCCAAAGTTGCGGGAATAAAAATTACCAATAACGATGTTTTCAAAAAGCTTCGTGGTGATAAAGGAACAAAAGTAAATGTAAAAATTTTCCGACGGGGAGAACCTGAACTACTGGATTTCGAAATTACCAGAGATAAAATTCCGCTTTTCAGTGTGGATGCTTCCTATATGGCAGACCCAAAAACCGGATATATAAAAATAAGCCGATTTGCCGATTCAACAGTTGAAGAGTTTAAGAAAGCCCTGGAAGATCTCAAAAGTCGTGGAATGCAAGCTCTCATACTTGATCTGAGTGGTAATGGAGGTGGTTATCTGAATCGTGCTATTGAATTGGCTGATGAATTTCTTACCGACAATAAATTAATCGTTTATACCGAAGGAAAAGCAAATCCTAAACAGGAATATTTTTCAAGTCCCATTGGTGGTTTTGAAAAAGGAAAATTAGTAGTATTAATTGATGAAAGCTCTGCTTCAGCAAGCGAAATTGTTTCAGGCGCAATCCAGGACTGGGATCGCGGACTGATTATCGGACGTCGTTCTTTTGCAAAAGGATTGGTTCAAAAACCTTTTCCACTTCCTGATGGCTCAGCCGTGCGACTCACTATTGCAAGGTACTACACTCCTTCCG
>CAUJFJ010000105.1 GCA_963169675.1 Bacteroidota bacterium | reverse complement strand
TTATTCAATATTTTGAAACTTCTATAGTACTCAAATTACTATTTTTGCAGCTGAATTATAATTCTAACTTCTTTTTTTCTGAGTAGAGTTCCATCTATCATTTATCATATATCATTGTAACGAAATTTACTTCTGAGCAGTAGTACATTAATCCCTCATCCATTTGGGTTTTGACTTAAGAATTTTTCTGAATACTCTGCAATCTTCATCATGCGCGCCGGGAAGATAGCCGGTACTCATTAAAAATTCGTTTACAATTTCGCCGCCGGTGAATTTGAAGGTTTTCTTAAATAATGAAACCCACTCAGCTTTTGTTAAAGGATGATGGTGATTGAGCCAATCTAAAAAGGAACCATATTGCTTTTGGATAATCAGTATGGTCTTCGCATTTTCGATTGCGGCATTAATTTTCAGCCGATTCCTGATAATTTCAGGATCGTTCATCAGTCGGGTGAAGTCGCGTTCCTTGTATGAAGCTACTTTCTTGATGTCAAAATTATGATATGCTTTTCTGAATCCAACCTCTTTTTTCAAAATGGTGGTCCAGCTCAGACCTGCCTGATTGATTTCCAGGATTAGTCTGCAAAAAAGTTCATTGTCATCAGCAATCGGAAATCCATATAATTTGTCATGGTAGTGTTTGTGAACTGCTTCATCAGCCGGCTTCATGTTTAAAATGGCAGTGCAATAGGACATAAATTCAACTCTTTTTTTAGATTAATGCTATTCAAAAGTACAGAAATCGGCTCAAACCTCGCCAATTCTATGATATTTTGAAAATATTTATGACATTTGAGAATTAATCGCCGTCTATGTATCGTATTCTCAAGTTGTTTAAGTTTTGCTGCTTCCTGCTACCAACAGTGATACTATTTAATTGTGGAAAGTTGTATGGTCAGGATAAGTATTTAACCGAAGCGCATGAAGTTTTTACAGCTATTTCGAAAGGTGATTATTTGAAAGCTACTTCATTTTTTGATAGTACATTAAAGACTAAAATGGATGCAGGACAACTTTCTTATATGTGGGGTTCCGTTGAGGAACAAATGGGGAAAATGAAACCACTTGCCATGCGTTTACCGTGGTCTGAATCAAACGATTCTTTAATAACGTGGATTTATCCCTGCGATTTTGAAAAGAAAGCATCTGACCTGAAAATGGTCTTTAACATGAATGGAATGATCGTTGGTTTTTTTCTGGTTCCACCAACTTTAAAAAATACTTACCGGCCACCTTCATGGATTCAGGCAGGCGCTGTATTAGAGCAGGAAGTAACCATTCCCAGTGCAGGATTTTTCCTGAAAGGTGCATTTACAGTTCCGGCCAATAAAACCAAATTCCCGGTAGTTGTAATGGTGCAGGGTAGTGGTCCCCTGGATATGGATGTGACTGTTGGTCCGAATAAATTTTTCAAAGATCTTGCTATGATGCTGGCGGCAAATGGTATTGCCAGTGTAAGATATCATAAGCGCACTGCTGCTTACAATAATGAGCTTCGAATGGCTATTGAATCTATGTCACCTTTTGATGAAACCGTTGAAGACGCCGTAAATGTTATAGGTAGTGTCTCACAGTTGAAAGGTGTTGATCCCGAGAATATTTTTGTACTGGGACATAGTTTTGGCGGGATGATGGCTCCCGATATTGTTTTTCGTTCGCAGCATCTGAAAGGTATCATTCTCATGGCTGCAAATGCCCGCCCTTTGCCGGTTCTAATTAAAGAGCAATTTCGATACCTGATGGAGAATGACTCTACAAGCCAGATTACCTCTTCATTGATGCAGGAAGTTGAACAGAAATGCAGTGAAATTCTGAATAAGAATTTTGCAAACGCTAAAAATCTGTTGCCCGGTACAGGCCCGAATTACTGGAAATACCTTTCAGATTATGATCAGGTTGCCGCATTGAAATCGTTGCCGGCTCCGGCTCTAATTCTGCAGGGTGAACGCGATTATCAGGTTACCATGACCGATTATAAGCTCTGGCATACAGCACTTTCATCTGATCCCAAATATGCTTTTCATTCGTTTTCGGGATTGAATCACCTGTTTATGGATGGAAAGCAAAGATCACTTCCCTCAGAATATCTGAAACGTGGAACGGTGCATAAAGATGTTGCAGATAAAATTGCAACATGGATTAACGGACTTTGATTATTGATCGGAATTAATCATATTTACCTCTGCTTCAGGCAAACCTTTTAATTTCTCTTCTGCTTTCAGACCTTCCAGAATTTCAATGTTAATTCCATCAGATAATCCGGTTTTAACTTGACGCTTTTCAAATACCTGAGCTGAAGTTTCAATTTCTACAAAGCTGGAATCGTTACTGATTGTTAAGAGACTTTCTTTAACAGCCAAAACAGAATCACGACGATCGAGTACAATATCGGCATTAGCACTGTAACCGGCTCTTATAAAATGATCTTTTTCCAGTACAACCGCAGCTTTAATCTGAAATTGAATAGCGCCGTTTTCTTCAATACCTTTTGGTGCAATATATTCCAGTTTTGCTTTGAAATCTTTGTTTTCAATAGCTCCGATTTTTAATATCAGATCCATTCCTGTTTTTATTTTACCAACTTCCGATTCATCTACTTTTCCTTCAAAAACCATTTCACCCATGTCGGCTACCGAAGCAATAGTCGTTCCTTCATTAAAAGTATTGCTTTCTATAACTGAATTACCCTCTTTAACAGGGACATCGAGCACCATTCCTGTGATGGTGGAACGTACCATCGTGTTGGTAATGCTGCCCATTTTTTTGTTAGAACCTTCTTTGATCAGTGCAAGGTTATTCTCTGCTGCATCAAGTTCTTCGATAGCAGTTTCATAATTGGTTTGCACAGTCTGGTATTCGCTTTCAGGAATCACCTTGCTATCGAATAATTGCTTACTACGATTGTATTCCTTCTTTATATTTTCGAGCGTTATTTTTGCGCGGTTCACACGACTTTCAGCGTTATTAAGATTAACCATATCAGGAATAATCTTAACCCTGGCAATTACTTCGCCTTCCTTGATATAGGTTCCGGCCTCTACATAAATTTTTTCAATGATCCCGGATACTTTTGCTTTGATGGCGATTTCCTTTCTGGGCACCACAGCGCCTGTCGCCACCGTTTTCTTAATAATAGTGGCTACTTCAGGTTTCTCAATTTTATAGACAACCGGTTTTGTTTCCGATTTCTGATATAGGAAATAGAGTGTCCAGATAAACACGCCTAACAGCGCAACACCTAATACTATTTTAATGATCTTCTTCATAAATTTTTATAAATGCTTTTTCAGATTGGATTATTCACTTCTTAATGCGTCAATAGGTTTTATTTTCAATGCGCGGAATGCAGGAATGAGACCTGCCAGTGCTCCGGAAACAATTAGTATTCCTAAAGCCTGTAAAGCTACCTTTAAATCGACTTCCGGATTCATGAACATACTTGAGCTATCACCACTTCCTGCCATAGCTCCAGAAATTAATTCTAATAAACCAACACCCAATACCAATCCCGCATAACCGGCAATGGTGGTGAGCACGATTGATTCCATCATAATTTGTTTCATAATATCAGATGGGGGAGCACCAATGGCACGTCTTATTCCTATTTCCTGAGTTCTTTCTTTAATTATAATCAACATGATATTGCTTACTCCAATTACACCGGCAAACAATGTCCCTGTTCCAACTATCCAGATGAGTAATTCAATTCCCATAAAGAGACCATTCATTTTATCGAATTCTTTCTGGAGATTAAAATGTCCTATGGCTTGTCTGTCATCAGGATGGACAGAATGTCTCTCTTTCAGCAATGCCAGTACTTTATCTTCGACAACCGAAACAGGTATGTTTGGTTTAGAGGTGATAGCAAACCAGCCTACCACATTTCCATAATTGAAAGCATTCTGGAAGGTGCTGAAGGGAACAAATATGGTGCTTGCATCTTCCTCACCACGGTCACTTGACTGATTACTTTTGAAAACACCAACCACTTGGAAGAATACTCCATTTATTTCAATATTCTTTCCTAAGGGAGAAACATCAGCTCCAAACAATACTTCTTTTGCTCTCGAGCCAATAACTGCGATTTTTCTTCTTTCCTGCTGGTCGAGTTGATTCATTTTCCGACCTTCAGTTATGGTGTAGCTTTGGATTTTGAATATCTCCGGGTAATCGCCATAAATGGAAAACGATCCGGTTTTTAATCCGTAGTTAACATTGTTATTTCCCCCATAATTTCCAAGTTGGTTTCTGGGAGCAACAATATCAGCTTCGGGAACATTGTCTTTAATGGCTTTGATATCTTCATTGTGATAGTTGAAACCTCTGCCTTGTTTGAAACCTTTGTAGGGCATACTGGTACGTTGTGTCCAGGTAAACATGCTGTTGGTTGCAAAATCTTTGAATCCATTCTGTACACCGTTTTGTAGTCCGTTACCGGAGCCTAGCATAAAAATCAGCATGAAGATTCCCCAGAACACCCCAAAAGCCGTGAGGAATGTTCTCATCTTATTTTTGCTGAGAGTACTATAAATTTCCTGCCATTTATCTCTGTCGAACATGTTATAAATTTTTAGGAATGTTATTCATCGCGTAAAGCAACTACAGGATTAATTTTTGCTGCTCGTCGTGCAGGAATCAGTCCGGCAATAGCGCCTGAAACTACCAGGACAATGGTTGCTGAAATGGCTACCCCCAGATTGACTTCAGGGTGATCGAAGAAATCACTTTTAGGAACGAACGTTGAAACCAATTCAAGCAAACCTACACCTGCAACCAATCCAAGATATCCCGCCACAGCGGTAATAAACACGGATTCCTGAATGATAAGACTTACAATGGAAGCCGGAGTAGCGCCTAATGCTTTTCTGACACCTAGTTCTTTGGTTCTTTCTTTCACCACAATCATCATGATATTAGAAACACCAACGATGCCGGCCATGATAGTTCCAATGCCAATGAACCATATGAACATCCGGATGTTTCCCATCATGCCAATTACTTTCTTGTATTCTTCGTAATTATTCCAGATTGAAAGTGCTTTGGAATCATTTTTATCGAAATTGTGCCTGTTGGCAAGCATAGTGGTGATATCGTCTACAATTTCATTCGATTCTTCCACCGTGGCATCTCCGGTGGTTAACAAAATCTGGCGAATTCTGCCCTGACCATTGAATGCTTTTTGAGCAGTAGTGATAGGAAGGTAAACCATTCTGTTTTCATAATCACCTTCCTCATCTTCGAATACACCAACAACCAAAAATGCGATGCCATTTACTTTGATGTATTTTCCTAAAGGATCTTCATCTTTAGCAAAAAGTTGTTCGACAACCAATGTGCCTATACATGCCACTTTTTTATGTTCTTCGAGATCGGAATCATTGATATATCTTCCTTTGTGAATAACCGTATTTTCGATAAAAGCATGATCGGGATGAACGGAACGAACTTCAAACGAGCTGAACTTATTTTTATAGGAAACATTGATTTCGCCACGAATGAAAAATCGGGACGTAATATGATCAATTTGAGGGACAT
>CAUJFJ010000104.1 GCA_963169675.1 Bacteroidota bacterium | reverse complement strand
TTGTTATTGAAAAAACTTTTGAAAGCGAATATTTTAAAGATGAGAGATTGCAAGTTTCTATTTTCATGTCACCGATTAACGTGCATGCAAACTGGTATCCCGTAAGCGGAAGCATTAAGTTTCTAAGATATCATAAAGGTAAAAAACTGGTCGCCTGGCATCCAAAAGCTTCAACTGAAAATGAAAGAACAACAGTTGTAATTCAGAAGGATAATAAAACTGAAATTCTGGTGAGACAAATTGCAGGAGCCCTTGCAAATCGTATTGTTTATTATCCGCATGAGGGTGATATGATCCGTCAGGGTGCTGAACTTGGATTTATCAAATTTGGATCCCGGGTTGATGTTTATCTTCCCCTGAATGCCATGGTTAATGTCAGGCTGAATCAAAAAGTTACCGGAAGTGTGGATGTATTAGCCGAGTTAGCTTAACCATTTTTTTGTGTCAATTAATAATTGACTTTCCTCCAAATAAAAAAGGGCTGATAAAATGAATATCATTTTATCAGCCCTTTAACTTTCAAATCATAATCAATTTTTAACCAACTTTATTACTTCTGAGGATGTAGCATTTGATATTGTCAGGAAATAAATTCCTGCAGGAACTTCACTAATATCCAATTTCGAATTTGAACTATTTAATTTACCGGATTGGATAAGTTTGCCGGTTACTTCATGAATCATATAAGTATTTCCAATTGCATTTTCAGTAAACGTTACCACATATAACCCGTTCGAAGGATTTGGGAATACATTGAAACTGCCTGCTGAAATCTGACCTATACCAACCGTTGTAAATATGTATGGTAATGAAGCGCTTTCACAGCCATTAACATCGGTTACCATAACTGAATAATTTCCATTTGCAGTTACCACATAGTAAGAACCGGTTGCTCCTGAAATTGCATTTCCATTCAGGTACCACTGAAATGGTCCTGAACCTGAAGCAAACAAGGTATCAACAACTGCACTGATTACCGGCACAGCAGGTAATGGATTTACTACTACCTGATAGGAAATTGATGCAATCGCTGAACATCCATCAGCATTGGTAACTTCAACTGAATAGAAACCGGAAGAGTCAGCAACATTATATTGATTTGAAGTAGCTCCACTAATTAATACTCCGTTTACTGTCCATTGATAAGTATATCCTGTTACAAGAGGAGTCTCGAGAACAACACTTCCACCAGCACAGAAAACAGTACTTCCAAGTGGATTTATTACAGGATTAGGTGGCAATGCATTTACTACAACAGTGGTAGCTGCCGATATTGAGGTACATCCTGCCGCATTTGTTGCAACAACTGTATATTGTCCTGCATCAATAACGGTATAACTGTTTCCTGAAGCAGAAGCAAGTAAAACTCCATTCTGGTACCAACCGTAGGTTACTCCAGGATCAGAAACGAAATCTAAAGTTACTGAACCACCCTGGCAAAAAGTAAGTGCTCCTGATGAATTCAATGTAACTACTGCTGGTAAAGGTTCAACTGTCACAGTTATTCCGGTTGAAGTTGCAGTACATCCATTTGAAGTGGTAACTTCAACTGTATAATTTCCAGAAGCTGTTGCAGTAAGATCAGATGTAGTAGCTCCACTGATTGCAGTACCATCAAGGTACCACTGGTAAGTTAGTCCGGTTACAATAGTTGCTTCCAGGTTTACCGAAGCTCCATCGCAGAAAGTGGTATTTCCAGAAGCAGTAAGCGTAATTGCTGGAATAGCATCAATAGTAACACTTACCGGCGTCGATGTAAATGCACATCCTGTTACAGAATTAATCACCTCAACACTATAAAGTCCTGATAAAGTTGTTGTTAATGTTGCATTGGTTTCGCCTGTGATTGCAAGGCCACTTTCAAACCATTGATAGGTTAATGATGATTGACCCGTAACATTGAGTGGTGCCAGAGTAACCGGTGTTCCGTCGCAAATCAAATAAGCCGATTGGCTAAATGTATGTTCAGGTAATTGATTTACGGTTACACTGATTGCAGCTGTTGTAACGGAACCACATGCATTGGTAACAATGGCAGTGTAATTTCCACCAACTGTAGCAATGTAATCAGACCCGTTTGCACCAGCTACATCGACCCCATCGAGTTGCCATTGATAAGTATAAGCAGGATCAACAGTTGCCGATAACATCACTGAACCGCCTTCACAAAAAGTAGTTACGCCCATTGCTGTGGCAGTAGCAACTGGATTTGTTCCGATAGCCAGATCATATCCATTATCATTACCGGTATATGCCGGATTGGTTGAAATAACTCTTATACGATATCCTGTACCTGGAGGAGTATTCGCAGGTATAGTGGCATTAATAATTCCTGAAGTTGTTGCTGTTACCTGACCTATGTTTACAGGAGCACTGAAATCACCAATTGCATCTGACAGTTGTGCGCGGAAAATGTTTGCAGGATTGAAAATTCCTCCACTGTTATAAACTCCTGTAGCAACATACGAAACCGGAATAGTGCTTCCGGGACAAATTACATTTGCCAATGGTGGTGCAACATTCAGCGTACGAGGTTCATCGTAGAAGAATATATCCGTGATAATCTCTACACCAAACAATTCAGTAGTATTGATCTGTAAAACAGGAACACGGTAACCTGGCGACAACCATTTGTATTCAGTAATCAGTGGTCTGTCAATAGTAAATCCTAAACTTAAAGTATCTAAATTAATGGAATCTCTTCCATACAATTCTGTTTTTACACGGAGTGCATTGTAGGTTCCTGAAGGGGTGTTTATTACTCCCCATCCATCTACTTCATTAATCCGGCTTTGCTCATATCCATAATAAGCCAAAGTTGGAATGCTAATGTTGTAAGATGAAAATGTAGAATCATTATCATTATAATTTATTGGCAAACTATAAATTTCATCATGGTTGGAATAAATAATCGGAACAGGAATTCCTGCCAGTCCAACACCATATCCTACCTTTTTATACACTGATGAATTCCTGTAATAAAAAGTGTATGGATCATCAATTGGCAACAGATTATTAAATGGAATGTCTACTCCCTGTCTTGCATGATTTGCTCTGTTAGGATTTAGAAAAATATCCACATAAGCGATCGCATACACGAAGTTGGTAGATGAAACCGATTGATAAATCGCAGAATCCTGATTGGAAGCTGTGAGGTTGGTGAAATTCCAAACATGATTTGGACCTGTAGCTCCATAATTCAAAAATGGATTCACATTCGCCCGCGTTCGGTAAAGTTCATCACCTGATTGCGGCATGTCGTTTTGTGTGATTGTTACCTGGGCAATTCCGAATTGCCATCCCATAACGATCAATAGTAGGGTAAATAATTTTTTCATAGCTTTGAATTGAGGTTTAATTGACCACTACAAGGCAGATCAATAACCACAATTTTAACTACAAAGCACTGATTCGATTGCTGTTTTACGTAAACAACTCAAAATTTGGGGTGAATCCGTGTTATTTGATGTGTTGAAATATAAAACATCATTGCTTGGTACATTCCGCTGAAACCGATTCGGTGTCGGAAGTATAACTCAAATTAATCTTTGAATTACTGAAAATACCCGTTCCGGAAATATCTACCTGGGTCACTGTCTGGGCCGGAATCGTAACACTGTTTCCGGAAACTATCCAATACACAGAATATGGAGAGCCAAGGTTATTAAAATTAAATACTTTTAAGGAATCAAATGAACCATACTTTTGAATGGTAATGGTAAAAGTAGTTGGCGTAGCACCTGTAACAGTTTCGCGACAAAGCCAGCTCCCTACAAACTTATCACGATCAGCACCCGGCAGATCCGGCTCTGCATTGTCATCATCAACACAAGAATGCAAAGTTGTAACCATAACAAAGGAAAACAACATTATCAATATCCGGGAATTTCTCATAGAATTCGTTTAAACCGATCTTTCAAATACCATTCCAAAAATCAGCATCGATATTATTTCAATCTTTCTCTGATATCCAAGCGGTGCTTCCTGGCTGTATCCAATGCAATATCATAACCGGCATCCATGTGACGAATTACACCCATAGCAGGATCATTATGTAAAACTCTCTTGATTCGGGCTGCAGCATCTGATGTTCCATCTGCAACTATAACCATGCCGGCATGAATTGAATATCCGATACCAACACCACCACCATGATGCAGCGAAACCCAACTGGCTCCACCTGCAGTATTGATCAAAGCATTCAAAACTGGCCAGTCAGCAATTGCATCCGACCCATCTTTCATAGCTTCTGTCTCCCTGTTTGGGGAAGCTACAGATCCTGTATCCAAATGATCACGACCTATTACGATTGGTGCTTTTACCTTCCCTTGAGCCACTAATTCGTTAAATGCCAGACCGGCCTTCTCTCTTTCGCCTTGTCCAAGCCAACAAATTCTTGCCGGAAGTCCTTGGAAAGCAATGCGCTCCTGTGCCATTTTAATCCAGCGAGCCAATCCTTTGTTTTCAGGAAATAATTCCAGAATCAAGTCATCTGTTACTTTGATATCAGCAGGATCACCCGATAAAGCAGCCCATCTGAAAGGACCTTTTCCTTCACAAAATAACGGACGGATATAGGCAGGCACAAATCCCGGAAAATCGAATGCATTTTTCAATCCCATAGCATAAGCCTGCCCTCTTAAATTGTTTCCATAATCAAAAGTGACAGCTCCTCTTTTTTGCATTTCCAACATCATTGAAGTGTGCTTAACCATGCTTTCTTTGCTCAACTGAATATATTTTTCAGGATCTGATTCTCGAAGCACTTTTGCCTGCTCAACATTTAATCCCTGCGGAAAATATCCTACCAAAGCATCATGTGCAGATGTTTGATCTGTTAATGAATCCGGAATAATTCCTCTTTCAAGCATCCGTTCCAGCAAATCAATGATATTACAAACAACTCCAATTGAAATGGCTTCACCTTTTGCCTTTGCCTCTAATGCCCTGTCAATTCCTTTATCTATGTTATCCGTCATTTCATCAATGTAACGGGTGTCCAATCGCTTTTGAATTCTCCAGGCTTCTACATCAGCTGCCAGACAAACTCCTTCATTCATAGTGATTGCAAGGGGCTGAGCTCCACCCATTCCACCTAATCCACCGGTTACAGAAAGTGTATTTCTGAGGGAACCACCAAAATGTTGACGGGCAACCTCACCAAAAGTCTCGTAAGTACCCTGCACAATCCCCTGCGATCCAATATAAATCCATGAACCGGCCGTCATCTGACCATACATTGTTAATCCTTTGGCTTCCAGGGCTCTGAAATGCTCCCAATTAGCCCAATGAGGTACTAACATGGAGTTACTGATCAAAACACGAGGTGCATCTTTATGAGTTGGAAGGATTCCGACAGGTTTTCCGGATTGTATTAATAGTGTTTCGTTTTCTTCAAGATCACGCAATGCCTTTACGATTAACTCAAATGATTCCAGATTTCTTGCTGCCTTTCCGGTACCGCCATAAACAATCAGATCTTCCGGTCTTTCTGCAACTTCCGGATCCAGATTATTATGAAGCATTCTTAGTGCCGCTTCCTGAACCCATCCTTTACAGCTTATCTGATTACCGGTGGGAGTCTTGAGTTTTGAAAGATCGAGTTTACCTGAAATTGTGCTCATTGGTTAAGTGCTTTACCTGATTTATTTTATTTATCAGTTTTGTTACTTTTAATGGTTGTTTTATTTTGGTTTTTATAGGGACAATGCCGGCAGTTATTGTG
>CAUJFJ010000103.1 GCA_963169675.1 Bacteroidota bacterium | reverse complement strand
AATTTTCAGATCTTTCAAAGCTGTCTTGGTTCGGTTTTCATGTATCACCGGAATGATCAGTGACTGGATTCCATTTGGAGAAAGTATATGCGTTCTGTTCCGCAACGTTTGCTTCACAAAGAATTCGTGCACTTCCATCTGAACTTCATTTTCCTGATTCATTGCCCTCAAATACGTTAAGGGTGGAGCATAAGCAGTAGCAAACAATTTCAATGCACTACAGATTTAATCATGAATGAGGCGGAATAAACGGTTCCAGCGAATTTTGTTGAGGAAACCTGCATTGCTATCCCACGACATCCATATAAACACTGCTTTTCCTACAATATGATCATCAGGAACAAAGCCCCAGAAGCGGGAGTCAGCGGAATTGTGGCGGTTATCACCCATCATGAAAAAGTAATCCATCTGAAAGGTATACGTAGTAGCAGGCTTTCCATTGATGTAAACTTTACCATCTTTTTCTTCCAAAGTATTGCCTTCATATTTGGTAATACATCTTTTGTAAAGAATGATATTATTCGCATTCAGCTCAATTTTATCTCCTGCTTTCGGAATGTAAAGCGGTCCAAAATTATCGACGTTCCAGGGGAATGCCGGATGATGTGGATAGATATAATCTTCATAAACTCCGGGAGGAGCACTCATTTTACGGACGGATCTCACATTAGGAAGTTTGGCACGTTCTTGAGCTGCCTCACCGGTCATAAACAAACGGTAGTCTCCTTCAGCCATTCCCGGTCCGCCTTCGGTGATGTTCAACTTTTCGAGATTTCGTTGATTGAATCCGGTGCCATTGGTACTTACATCATAAATAAACTGGCCCTTTTCGGGAAGTGCTCTTTGTTGGCTGTTCAATTTAACAGCACCGTTGATAACCGAAATGGTATCTCCGGGAATACCAATACATCTTTTGATGTAGTGTGTTTGTTTGTCTACGGGACGATCATCTTCCATCGGGTAATTGAAAACCACGATGTCATCATTCTTGATTTTTGAAAATCCGGGTAACCGGTAGTAAGGCAATTTAATTGCCTCGGAATATGATTTTCCACCTATGATAGGCAGATCCTGATGTGCAAATGGAAATGAAAGTGGAGTCATTGGTGTACGAGCCCCGTAGTTCACTTTGCTAACGAAAAGAAAATCGCCTACCAGCAGACTTTTTTCCATGGATGGAGTAGGGATGGTGAACGCTTCAATCAGGAAAGTCCTGATAATGGTAGCCGCAATTACGGCAAACACCAACGCATCAATCCATTCACGCGTTTTACTTTTGTGACCGCTGCTTTTCCAAAATTTCCAATTCATATATGGCTAAATAAACTTTATTAAATTATTTGACTAAACTAGTTGTAACATGTCTCCGATAGAGTAGAAACCTTTTTTTTCTTTTAACCATTCTGCGGCAACAACAGCGCCTTCAGCAAATCCTGTCCGGTTAAAAGCTTCATGACGCAATTCAATTTTATCATTCGCAGAACGGTACTTTACCATGTGCGTTCCTATCACTTCTCCCAATCGCATAGAATGAATGGTCAGATCACCGGGATGTTCATGATTCTCATCATTACTATCCGGATCAATATCTATCCACCGCTGCTTCCGGTCAATTTTTTCAATGATATCTTTTGCAAGTGTAATGGCAGTTCCCGAAGGAGAATCGAGTTTGTGTGTATGATGAATTTCTTCAATCTTGACATCAAACCCGGTGTGATCATTCATGATTTTGGCAAGCTTCCGGTTTAATTCAAAGAATATATTCACCCCAATGCTGAAATTGGATGCATATAAAAGCGAATGACCATTTGTCAGACAGGATGATTTTACATCTTCAAGTTTGTTGTACCACCCTGTGGTTCCTACCACAACCGGAATATTTTTATCAAAACAATGATCTATATTCCGAAGCACCGAATCAGGAGTGCTGAATTCAATTGCCAAATCACAAATGTTATGATTCAGCCGGTTCAGTTCAGATGTGTTTTGGGAATTTACTCTTAAGGTAATTTCATGACCACGTGATAGAGCTGCCTTCTCCAGCTCTTTCCCCATTTTTCCGTAACCAATTAAAGCAATTCTCATCAGTGAAAGTTTTTAAAATTGAATACTCAGACTTAGTGATGGACCCGAAAATACCTGCGGATTATAGTCTGGTTGAATGTGCATGGTTAAGTCATCGGAGACATTGAAATAAAACAGATGTGCATCAACAGCAGCATCCACAATATTCAGAACATACAGAACGCCTATGCCAATAATGGACAAGTCGCGGTTTCTTCTGTAGAAATTCTTCAAGGTCACCAAATCCTGATCAGCATAAACAGACACGAAATTATCCGTGGTACTTTCATCACCGTCTAAACGTAAACGATAAGCGTCTTTAAAAATTTTATATTCATCATTATTGGTCTTGACTAAGTACCCCAACCCCGCAAATCCTGCATAAATAATCGGAATTTTCCAATATTTCTTGTTGTAGGCCTGGCCCGCACCGGGTAAAATCGCCGACATGATACTTGCCCTCGACGGTGAATGCATCATCGACAAGCTATCCTTTGGCACTTGTGCACCGGCAGCAAGAGAAACGCAAAAAAATACTGAAAGGAGCAAGAGTTTCATACGGTACAGCCGGCTTTAACAGAATTAACCTTCCAGAATATCCAGAAGTCGGTTGAGATCATCGGTAGAGTAGTAGGAGAGTATAATTTTACCCGTTCCTTTTGCACCTTGCTTAAGCTCCACTTTTGTTTCATAGAAACTAGCCAAACGATCCTGAATATTCTTGTATTCAAAATCACTGCCTGCAGCTTTTCCGGGTCTTCCGCCTTTACCTTTTTTGCCGGTAGTTAATCGTACCAGCTCTTCAACTTTTCTTACGGAAAGGTTATTGGTGATAATGTCATCGTAAATTTTGAGCTGCATACCAATATCATCAACGTTGATAATGGCACGTGCATGTCCCATCGATAATTGTCCGTCACGAATAGCAGCCTGAATTTTTGGTGGCAGACGCAACAAACGCATGTAGTTGGTCACCGTACTGCGATCTTTCCCTACCTTCTCAGCAAGCTGCTCCTGCGATAAATTACATTCATCAACAAGACGCTTATAGCTGATACCAATTTCAATCGGATTCAGGTTCTCACGCTGTATGTTTTCAACCAACGCCATCTCCAGCATTGCCTGATCATTGGCGATTCGCACATAGGCTGGAATGATTTCCAGTCCCGCCAGTTTACTTGCACGGAATCGACGTTCACCGGAAATGATCTGATACTTATCGTATCCCATTTTCCTCACGGTGATAGGCTGAATGATTCCCTGCTGACGAATAGATTCTGAAAGTTCCTTCAGCGCGTTCTCTTCAAAATCGGTTCGTGGCTGAAACGGATTGGTTTCAATTTTATCGATGGCAATATTCGCTACACTGCCGGCAACAGCAGGTGCTGCAGCGATATCTGATTTTGAGGTAATATCGGTGGCATCATTTGAAAGAAGAGCGCTAAGCCCTTTTCCCAGAGCCGATTTTTTTGGAATAGTCACGTTGGTTTGCTTTAAAAGTTAAAGTCAGTTTTCACTGATGTTTTCTATTGGCAGCGTTTTTATCACTTTCTCCTCTTTCGGGATTTCAGTCATATTATTCTTTTGAAGAATTTCTCTCGCCAGATTTAAATAGTTGATAGCTCCTTTGCTGAAAGCATCATGCATGATGATGGTTTCGCCAAAACTGGGCGCTTCTCCAAGTTTGGTATTGCGTTGTATGATAGTATCGAATACCATTTGCTGGAAATGTGTTTTTACCTCTTCCACCACCTGATTCGATAAACGTAAACGGGTATCATACATGGTTAAAAGGATGCCTTCAATCTCCAATTCCTGATTGATTCGGGTTTGTACAATTTTGATCGTATTCAGCAGTTTTCCCAATCCTTCCAAAGCAAAATATTCGCATTGTACCGGAATGATAACTGAATTAGATGCGGTAAGTGCATTGATGGTCACCAAACCAAGTGAAGGACTGCAATCAATGATGATGAAATCATAATCATCACGAATGGTATCCAATACCTGCTTCATCATCCGCTCGCGGTTCGGTAAATTAATCATTTCAATTTCTGCACCTACCAGATCAATGTGGGAGGGAAGCAGAAACAGATTGGGAGTAGTGGTGGAAAGAATGATGTCGCGTGGATTCACATCATTGACAATACACTCGTAAATGCTGGTTTTTACATTTCTTGGGTCAAAACCAACACCGGAAGTAGAGTTTGCCTGTGGATCGGCATCTACCAGCAATGTTTTGTATTCCAATACCGCCAGACTGGCAGCAAGGTTAATGGCTGTGGTTGTTTTACCAACACCACCTTTTTGATTTGCTATTGCTATGATTTTTGCCATGGGGGGAATTATTGCTGCTATTAACCTTAATTGCTTGAATTTATTTTATCTTAGAAATCGCGAATCCAGAAATCACCGCTGATGTCCTGTAACTGAATGACCCCTTGACTCTTGCTGTACCATACTTTTTCAATGTAGTTTTCAGCATCGGTTAGACCAGTCCCATCCAAAACATAAACATCCAGGAAGTTAATTCCGTTAATATTGATAGCTGTTGGAATCTGACTTGTCAATGGCATTGCCTTTAATGGGAAATGAGGCCAGGAGAATGTTACCCGGAATCCTTCAGCTCCCTTGAAGAGATACAATTGTCCTTTTTTATTTTCTTCGAATATCGAAGTATCCTGCAATTGCTCAAAAATTGCTGATGTAAACTCGCTGTGCGTATCGCCCTCTTTGATATAGGCTTTGGTACGAATAGAAACAAGATAAGAAATTTGTTGAGTGCCATTAAAGAAAGTGCTCACCTGATTGTTTTTGTAAACCAGCCAGGTCATTTCCTGATCAGTCAGCTGATAGTAGGTTGGCTTTTTACAACCTGACAATTGCACTGCCAGAGCAGCAATGGTAAGAATGAAAATTAATTTGATCTTGTTAGTCAACATATCGTTAATTGCTTTTAGTGTTAATCAATGTTTATGGATGAGCCAATTGGCATAAGCAGTAATTCGCGTCCTGCTCTTGAGAATTTGTCTGTAGCTTCTTTGTGATCAATTTTGATGTATCCGAAGGTGTCGTAATGCAAACCGATAATTTTATCACACCTGATGAATTCAGCCGCAATCAATGCATTGTCGATTCCCATCGTAAAGTTATTCCCAATCGGCAATAAGGCAAAGTTCATTCTTTTGTAATCACCGATGAGTTTCATGTCGTATGTCAATGCCGTATCTCCTGAATAGTAAAAGCTTCCTGCTGAAGCCTCTACCAGAAATCCCATCGGATTACCACCATAACTGCCATCGGGTAAGGAACTGGAATGCACTGCATTCACACATTTCACTTTACCGAAATCAAAGAACCAATGTCCGCCGATATTCATGGGATGAGTATTGGTTACTCCTTGCTTTCCCAACCACTGCACAATTTCCCAGTTACTTACCACCACAGCCCCTGTTCTTTTGGCTATAGCTACAGCATCTGCAATGTGATCCTCATGTCCGTGAGAAATCAGAATGTAATCTGCTGCAATGGTATTGATATCAATATCAGCAGCCAGACTGTTGGGCGTGATAAAAGGATCGAACAAAATAATTTTGCCCGACACTTCCACCGAGAAACAGGAATGGCCGTAATATGTTATTTTCATCAGGTAACTGCGCTTTTATGGCTAATTTGCAAAGTTAAGTAAAAAAGGCGGAATGTGATTCTATAAAAATAGCCCTCAACCCCTGTTTTTAAGGTAGTTTCAGATGTTATTTATTAACAGATTTTTGTTAATTGTTCAAAAGCAATTACTAATTTAGAAGTCTAAAACTCAAAAACATGAAAAGAATACTTTTACTTGCTGCTTCTTCAGCATTTTTGGTGCTGACAATTGCCTTATTTTCAGGACAATCAGATCCATCTTCCAAAAAACTCAAAAAACCGAGGATCCTTTATGCCGGCAAAGCATTGTCAACCTGGCACGAACAACGTGCTTATCCCGGTAAAACCATTAATATGAGTTACTTAACGGATGGTTTCAGACAGGCTCAAAATCAATCCCGCTCACAAGCTCCGTTCCCCGGACAGTGGGAACCCATTGGTCCAATGAACTTTGGCGGTCGGACGTTAGCACTGGCATTTAACCCGCAAAATCCAGCAACGATTTATGCGGGCTCTGCATCCGGAGGATTGTGGAGAACTTATTCCGAAGCAAACGGCGCTCAGGCATGGCATCAGGTTGAAACCGGTTTCCCAATCCTTGGAGTGGCTTCAATTGCTATTAATCCTCTCGATTCCAATGAGATATATATTGGAACCGGTGAAGTCTACAACGATCAGCAGGCTGGTACCGGTTTCGCCGTTCGTACCACCCGCGGAACCTATGGCATTGGTCTGCTCAAAAGTACCGATGCAGGTCAAACATGGACCAAAAGCATTGATTGGCAATATGATGAGCTTAAAGGTGTGCAGGATATTGTGATTCATCCAACAAATCCGGCTATCGTTTTGGCCGCTACCACCGAAGGTACTTTCCGAAGCCTGAATTCCGGAGTTACCTGGACATTAGTGCATCCGGCCCGCATGGCAACCGACCTTATTTTTAAACCCGGTGATCCGAATACCGTTTTCCTGGCTGCCGGAAATTCGTTTTCTGCTAACCCCGGAATTTATCGTTCTTCCGATGGTGGTGCAACTTTCACACAACTGACTGCCGGTTTACCATCCACCTATAGTGGCAAGGCAATGCTCGATATTTGCCGCGATAATCCAAATATCATTTACGCAAGTATTGCGGAGCAATTATCAGGATTGGGATTGTTCAAATCTGTTAATGGCGGTAATAACTGGACGCAAATTAATTCAACCGATTATCAGACTTACCAGGGATGGTATTCACATGATGTTTCTGTAAATCCTTCCGATCCCGATAATTTAGTGACCAGTGGAATTGACATGTGGCATTCAACCGATGGGGGAGCAAATCTCTCGCAAAACAGCTATTGGTATTTATGGGATTTTGATGATACTACCGTTGGTGGTCCCGAAGGTCCTGCCGATTATGTGCATGCCGATATTCATCGTATTATTCGTCACCCTCAGGATGATAATACCATTTACCTCGCTACTGATGGTGGTGTGTTCCGCTCATTCGACAGTGGATTTTCTTTCGAAGGATGCAATGGAAGCTATCACACACAACAGTTTTATGCAAACTTCTCGTGTTCTGCTTCCGATTCGCTGTTTGCCATTGGTGGGATGCAAGACAATGCCACAGCTGTTTATGAGGGTAATCCCGGATGGCGCAGGGTGATTGGTGGGGATGGACTTTCAACTGCAATTGATCCTACCAATGATCAAATTGTTTATGGTTCCTCTCAATACCTCAATGTAGATAAATCAACTGACAGAGCAGTGAATTTTAGCCCACTGAATATTAATTACACGGGACAAGCAAATTTTGCGGGACCTTATGCTCTAAGTACTGCTAACCCTTCAATACTTTATGCTGCGACAACCAGAGTTTATAAAACATCGAATGGGGGACAAACCTGGGTGCCAACTAACGGTGGTTCGATGCTTGATGGGAATCCGGTGTTGGTTATTGAGATTTCGGATAATAATCCGGCAGTAGCGTTTGCTGCAACAGCACCCGTGGTTTTTCCGCAGGTAGCATTATGGAAAACAACTGATGGTGGGGTATCCTGGTTAAACGTAATTGGTACTATTCCGAACCGCTACATTATGGATGTTGAAGTTGTTCCCAGTGGAAGCAATAAAGTTTTTGTGGCACTCGGT
>CAUJFJ010000102.1 GCA_963169675.1 Bacteroidota bacterium | reverse complement strand
GGACATTTTCCAAAGAAATTTGCGTACCTGATGTAATTTGTATAACTTTGATTTCAAACTACTTAAAACCTAAAACATGAAACGCATAATTCTAATCCTGGTAGCAATGGGTTTGCTATCAGTGCAAACCAAAGCGCAATATCACAGATGTGGTACCGATGCACACCAGGCGGCGCTTGAGCAAAATGATCCTTCTGTTAGGTTAAAACGTCAGCAGTCGGAGCAGCAAATCAACAAAATTGTTGCTGATAATCCGAACTACAAAACAGGTATGATTGTAACTATACCTGTGGTTTTTCATATACTTTACACGAATGCAGCACAAAATATTTCTGATAATTACATTTTTGAGCAATTAGATGTTTTGAATGATGATTTTGCCAGATTAAACGCAGATGCCGTAAATACCAGATCACAATTTCAACCCGTTGGTGCCAATACACAAATTCAGTTTTGTCTTGCTCAAAGAACACCAGCAGGAGCAGCAACAAATGGAATTGTAAGAGTTTCCTATACAGGTTCTTTTCCGAGCAATCCTCCTACTGTTTCTCCAGAATGGGATCACACCAGATACCTGAATATTTATGTTGGCGATCTTGGTGGTGGACTTCTTGGGTATGCTAATTTCCCTCCAGGTTCAGTCGGTAATGATCATGTTGTTTTGCTTTATTCTGCTGTTGGTGGTCCGAATTTACCGGGTTCAGCTCTTCCTTATCATCTTGGCCGCACCGCAACACATGAAATTGGACATTACTTTAATTTGTATCACACTTTTGAAAGTGGTTGTGCTGGATTAACGGCAAACAACTGCACAACTTCCGGGGATCGCATTTGCGATACTCCTCCGGTTGGCAACCCAACATTTGGTTGCCCAACTAATAATCCAAATACCTGTACAGAAACCTCACCGTTTCCACCACCATACACTTCCAATATGGTTGATATGTATGAAAATTATATGGATTACTCTGATGATGCCTGTATGAATATTTTTACACTTGGACAGTCTGCTCGAATGAATGCAGCCATTACGGGACCTCGTTCTTTATTGATTACTTCTCTGGGATGTACTCCTGTTGGGATGAATGAACTGCTTGATGAAAATGCAGTTACCGTAATGCCAAACCCATCTCCTGGAATGTATGAAATAGCATTGAATCTTCCATCAAAAACTAAAGTAGAAATGACGTTGACTGATGTCTCAGGAAAAGTGATTTTTAATGAAGTAATTGACTATCCTGTAACAACGAAACATTCCATTGATATTACAAATAAATCCAATGGTATTTATCAGCTGCGAATTCAAACAGCCAATGGCTATCTGATGCGTCGACTGGTAAAATTATAATTTGTAAAATTATTCATATAAAAAAGCGTCATGAATTTTAGTGTTCATGACGCTTTTTCGTTGATGCAGTTACAATTTTTTAATTCGCAATTTATCCGTATTTCTTCGTGCAATTTCCTTGTAAAGCTTCTCGACCGTCCAAACATCTTTTACCGGAACTTTATCGCTTTTCAAGACAAAAGCCGACTCCAGCATGATTACATCAGGCTGCACCTGCGCAACACTGTATCTGTAAACCCCAATTTCCGTACTGATTTCGGAGGAGTCGGTTGGAGAAGTTATTGATACCGGACTATCGAATTTTAAAAAATACTTATATCGATCCTGATGCACAAAATCAGGATAATAATCGAGGTCCCTGCCTTGTTGGACAACCTTAGTATCATGAATATGATTGAAAAAACCTTTAAGATCGAGCTCAAAAGCTTCTCCTGAAGATGTGAGTATTTTCTTTGACACAAACTCGGTGTTGAAATCTGCTTTGTAGGGAAAAACGGAATCTTCACGAAGTGTTATGATTTTTCCTTTGGTAGCACCAGGAATCACATCATATACTTTTTCTGCGTATTGCGGAGTTGCTGTTGTATCTACAAAATCATATAGGTAACTGCCACGTGTCATCGTAGAAAACTGACCGGATAATTTTACAGTAGCATTAAATCTCACTTGCATGCTATCGGTGGAAACAGCACACATTACCGTTGTATTTCTGGAGTTATTTGCAACTGTGCTGTAAGGCGTTTTATGAAATACGTAAGAAACTTTTTTTACATTATCATAATATACCATGTAAGGAACGGTTTGCGGAATTAAGATCATTTTGATGTCTTCAAAATAAAAAGGGAGCTCATCCATATAATAGCCGAACCGATGCGATTTGGGCATAAAATAATAAACTGTATTTTGATGTACAACGGCATGATAATAAGATGACAGAACTGAAGGCTCAAAATTATCGAAATCGATTTTATTCACTCGCTTATCAAAAAGGTAAGTGCCATAGTAATCGAAGTCCAATCTTGCAAAAATTTTCCCATACAAATCAATCCGGCTTATTTCCCTGAGTGTTTTTTTAGCTAAATACTCATCAATTCTTGAAAGCCGGAAATCTTCACCCTGCCAATATGCATCATCACGCTGGTAATTAAAATTTTTTGAAATATGGTTATGTATTCTTCCAATTCGGGTAATTGTTGAAGAGTCCCGGATATCCGCTATGGTTTCATCAACAAAGTCTCTGACTGCAAGTGTTGTTTTGTCAGTCCTGGACAATTTGTTGTCTTTAAATTTTGGTTGATATCTTACCAGAAATAAATTAATATAATCCCATGTATACGGCAGATATTTAAGTAAAACTGTTCTTTCATCATTCCAAATTCCGAAATTAAGATTATGCTCATAAAAGGATACATGAGGAAGTTGTGAATGAGGACGACCACCGACTTCATCCATTACTGCATTAAGATCCGAAAATTCCCATTGGATCATTTCACTAAACTTATACTTTGAAATTATATCTGACCTTGTTCCTTTTGCTCCATTGTGTTCGATAAAATAATATTTAATCATGTCACCATTATACTTAATTTCAACTTTGCACCTTTGTTTGGGATACACTCCGTGGAAATAAACAATATTTGGTGTTTCAACTTCCTTTAATCCATAATTAACTTCCAGTTCATCTCCCGGTTCGAGGTTCTTAATATGGAAATGAAATGCGTAAGAAGTAATCGGATTAAGATTAAATATTTCTGATTCTGTTGAAATTGAGTCTTTGAATACTGCGGGGATAATGCTTCCATCAGGTTTTAT
>CAUJFJ010000101.1 GCA_963169675.1 Bacteroidota bacterium | reverse complement strand
CTGAAAATTATATATTTAATGTGATTTTTGTCAACACTTGGCCGCGTAGCTCAGGGGATAGAGCAACTGCCTTCTAAGCAGTCGGTCGCACGTTCGATTCGTGCCGCGGTCACAGTAAAATAAGGGTTTTGGCGGAATGCTGAAGCCCTTATTTTTTTTATGTGACCTCAAATGTGACCTTATAATGGTTAAATAAGTGAAACCCCACAACAATAAAAGGAAAATAAAGAGCTGGTTAAAAAGCTGCCTCTTGCCTATCATAAGCAAAGGCGGCCTGGGATTTTAGTTTAATTGCTTGAAAACAACATCAAACTGTAATCCCATATACTGGCAAAATTCATCAATAGTAACAACTTGATGTTGCTCTTTATTGAAGTACTCCTTAATCTTCTTAATAAGGTATCTGCCATATCGGTCACTTTTGCCTGTGATTATCTGAATGTCTTTCGGATAGATACACAGTCTATTCATTGTCAAATATTCAATTTATATGTAAAGGTAATTAATTTTTCACACAGACAAAAGTGTATTAGTTGGCATAATTATGCAAAATCGGAAAAGTCGGAAGCACATATTTTACAAGCGTGATAATCGTATCTATATTTGACATATGATTCGAGCGATGAAGGCTATATCAATCCTATTAATCTGTGCTTTTGGCATGAAAATGCAGGCAAACGATTCAGCAAGAGTTGTCAAAGTGTTGGATGGTGATACTTATGTTTTGAGAAAAGGAAATAAGGATTTCACCGTTCGGCTTAACAATGTGGATGCTCCTGAAAGTAAACAGCATTTTGGGTTTCAGTCTGGATTATATACCAGTCAGATGATACTGGGTAAAGTCGTTAGATATGACAGCACAGGAACGGATATGTATAAGCGTGTTCTTGCGGATGTGTGGATGGATAATAAAAGGTTGGATAGCCTATTGATAAGAAACGGATGGGCTTGGCAATATGTACAATATAGCAATGATTCAGTCCTGAAGAACTGTATGCAGCTCGCAATGGATGAAAAAATAGGATTATGGAAATGTGGTACTATGGCTGTATGCCCTCCTTCATTATGGCGGAGTTATTCAAAGAAAGACAGAATTAGATTTTGTGACAGATGTAAATAATTAATTAAACATAAAAATTTTTAACTTATGGCTAAACAAAAAGGTCCATTGAAGTATGTTGGAACTATCGGTGACATACGACATTTTAAGATTAAGGGTCAAGAGGGTTATTTCGCCGGCATGGTTGGCGGTCCTACCGATACGCAAGTAAAAACTGCTCCTGAATTTGCAAGGACGCGGGAAAACATGAATGAGTTTGGAGGTTGCGCAAAGGCGGGTAAATCCGTGCGTGTTGCCTTGTCTGAAGTGCTGAATGGAATGACAGACCCGCAGTGTACAGGTCGTTTGACTTCGATCATGAAGAAAATCAACCTGGAGGATGGCACAGAAGCAAGGGGTGTGCGTAAAGTGGAAATCAGTACGCAGCGCACTTACCTGCATGGCTTTGGGTTCGATAAGAATATTTCTTTCGCCAGCGTGTCATACGTGCCGTATGCGTCCACGCATTCTGTTGACCGACTGACAGGTACCCTGACTACTTATGCGGCAAATCCTGCCAATTCTATCAATGCGCCTGCAGGTGCTACGCATTTCCGGTTTATCAATGCGTTGGGTGTTGTTTCGGATTTTGCCTTTAACAGTTCTACCGGAACTTATGAGCCAACCAGTCCGGAATTGAATGAGCTGAGCAATACCACTTTTGGGGCGTATAGTCCGCTTTCAGCTCCGTATGCTGGCGAGGTGTTGGATGTTTTGCTTCCTGCTACTGTCTTGACTGCGGATGTGTCTGTACTGCATTGTATCGGCATAGAGTTTTTTCAGGAAGTGAACGGGAATTACTACAGATTCTCCTCCGGTAATTGTTTAACGATTGATAACGTGTACTAAGATGGTAAAACCTGTAAAAGTACATCGCAGAGCAAAGCGTGATGGGCGCAACCCATCGACTGGTGCTTGATTATTGACTACTAATTGGAATCCCTGCCCGTGTGGCAGGGATTTTTTATTTACAGCGTATTTATTTATATAGGCGAATCAGGGGTAAAATAGGTATGCCTTATGTATGGCTCATATATGCCTTACCCATCCTTATAAAAAGGACCTTCGGTAAAACATGGCGCGTCGGGTGTCGCGGATGAGTTGGAGATTTTTCTCATAGAGGGCTTCCAGGTTATCGAGTTTTTGAAAGAGTTGGATGGATTCTTGCAAGCTTTGCGGGTTTGCAACGGCTTTTATGAGCGATTTTGAAAGCTGCTGCTGCACATCGCTGATGGTGAGAAATGGAATTACAGAGCCTCGCAGGTGGCTGTGGTAGGCTTTTGCGTGCCATAATCCGAAAGAAAGCCAGTACAGGAGTTCTTTTTCCTGCTCGGACTGGCAGATGCAGACGAAACAATTCGGGCAGGGAGATTTCAGGGGCTTTCCGCTGTTCATTCCTTTGCAGAGGATGAAGAAAAAATGACCTTGATAATTTTGGTCTTTGCTGAACGATTTGATTTGTAGTGTACGCATAATGAGAGCATTTAAATGATATGCTCCGCTGCGCTCCGCACCCTATCAACCCAAAAGAAAAGAAGAAAAAAAACGGCAAAAAAAAAGAAAAAAAGAAAGCCACTTCTTTAGGGGGCGAGGTTGGACTGTCAAGGTTTTTTGAAATAAAAATACTACCTCATAAGGAATGAGAAGTGGCTGGGGTGGTATGCTGACTGAGGTGGAGATTTTTTTTCAAAAATTCATTTTAACCTTGACAGGACAAAACCGAGCACCCTTATCTTTGCTTTCTTTTTTTATTTTTTGGATTGATGAAATTTATTAAAATGCTATATTTGATACTGTAAGTAATTGATTTTCTAACCTAAGACCTAATTATGAAACATCTTTTAATTATTATGTTGAGCCTTGTTAGCATTCAACTTTACGGACAGGATAGTGACCTTGATTATTTAGGTACTACAGCTGAAGGAATAAATTTTTATACCAAACCAAGCTACGTTAAAGTTGAGGAAGAACTCTTTGGTCAATATAAGATTTGGATATCTGGGATTATTAACGATGAAGATTTACAGTCTACTCAAGCTGAAATTGTTACTAATTTTAAAAATGATAAATTAAAAAGAATATACACCGCAAAGATGCTTTATTATGTTGATTGCCAGAAAGACATGCTTGATATTTGTAGAACCATCTTTTATGATAAGGATGGCAATGTTCTTTTAGATAATAATTCATGCGAGTATGATATTCAATACAGTGATGTTATACCTGATACACTCGGAGAAAGTATATTTAATTATACGTGCAAAGTTGCACAAAGTAAAAGGTAGTGAGTAACCTTAATTATACTCTTTTGAGTAAATGCCTTTTAATTATTTCTTTTAAAAGATTGGCAATGTAGTAAATGCAAGGGTGAGAAGGCATGGAATTTATGGATTGATTCAATTAGCAGAAAGGCTTTATGGAATGCCTTCTTACGCTTGCTTAGGGCATGCTGAGGGGGCTGATGGAATGTAGCTTTAGCGGAATGGAAGAAGCGACCGCAAGCATGGGTGTTGCTGACTTTTGCAGAATGTTGATTTGCTGAGTTAGTGCAGGATGATTTTTTATAGTGTAAGGACTGAGCGAGGCTGGATGTGCAAGGGTGCGGTGGATGCATGTTGGTATGATGATAAGTCTTCAGCGGGGCAGATGATTTTTAAAGGATTAGATTTCAATGGTTTTCAGATGTGGATTTGAAGAATAGGCTGACAGGTTGCAGGGTGTATAAAATCATCTGCCGCTGAAGACCGGGCAGTATGATATTTGCATGCCATCGCACGCTTGCTTTTGGTGCTGAGGGGGCTGATGGAATGGAGATGCGATGGAGTGGAGGGGTCGGGAGCGGATGTAAGTAGCGACCGCCCGACACGGAATGCATCGGAATGGAAGAAGCTCCCGCAAGCATACTTCGGTATATGTAGGCTACGGCATTTTAAACAATAATGTTTCCATTAACACTAAGGTATAAATGCCGACTGTGGTGTCGGCTATTTAACATAATGGGCTTATGTGACAGCCATTGCCTTGCATGATAATGAGGGTGGCATGGCTGTGCGTAGCGAACACATAAGAGCACATTATGTTTAAGTAGCTTCAGACCATTTTCCTGGCGTGTCTTTTTGTTTTAGCGAGGGATGGCTTTTTGCTTTTTTTCTTTTAGGCAAAGGATTAGATGCTGAAACAAGTTCAGCATGACGATTAGCTGAAACAAGTTCAGCATGACGTGCTGCTGGGAAAAAAGCAATGTGCCATAACGAGCGGGGCACAAAAAGCATGACAGGAAAATGGGCTGCGACACCACAGATGGCGGGATGATGGGCTGTTGGGATTGGGTTTGTGCAGGAAGATTTTAATCATCCCGACATTAGCCTACATTAAAAGAGAAGATTATTTTGAGGTTCTAAAGAAATGGCAGTGAGTTCTTTTTTTTGTGCTATTTCAGTGAAGTGTTCAAATTCTGTTGTGTGGTTTAGCCATAAGGATGTTTCTTCTGATGTAAGTATTACAGGCATTCGTTTTTTTGTATTGTGGATTTCTGCCATCAGTTCGTTGGCTTGGGTGGTTACGATGGTGAATGTGTAGATGGTGTCGCCGGTGTTTTTGTTTGTCCAGTTTGACCATAATCCTGCGAATGCGAATATTTGATTGTTTTGGAGTTTGATTTCGTATTTCTCTTTGTTTTTTCCTTTGCTGTCTAACCATTTCCATTCGTAGAAGGAGGTGGCCGGAATGATGCATCTTTTGTGTTGTGCTGATTCTCTGAAAGAGGGTTTTTCTTCAATGGTTTCTATTTTGGCATTGAGGCACATATTAGCCAATTCACGGGCTTGTGTGGTGTCTTTTGTCCATGTCGGTATTAATCCCCAGTGATAGCGTTTTATTTGGTGGGGTGTGTCGTTGCAGATTACAGGCATACGGAGGTGTGTGTATCCGTTTGCGATAATTTCTAATTCATCGTCTTCCGGTGTTTCATACCGTGCATTGAATTTGTTTTCAATGTCTTTAGTTTTTGCCTTTAAATTGTAATGCGAGCACATCTTCTCCGAAGTTTAGGATTTCATTTAATCGGGTGGTGTATCGTGGGGAGCGGAGGGCGGCTTTGCTTTCCCAATGTTGGCGGTTGTAGCCACTGGATGCAAGGCGGATGGTGCCTTGTTCGTATTTCATGTTGAGGAAATCTACGGTTTTTTGCAGTTTGATGGTTTTGGGATTGGTTTCAAAGAATAGATTGCCTTGTATGCTGCTGTCAGGGAATAGTCCTATGCATGATACGCCTACTCTTTTGTATTTGAGTCCGGGTTTGAATATTTTTTGGAGACCGTCGCAGGCGTGTCTGATTAATAGTGCGGTGTCGCTGGTGGGTACGGGCAGCGTGACTACGATTCTATTGTAGTATTGTTCGTCTTGGGTTCGGAAGGAGTTGGTTTCGAGGTGGATGAGGATAGCGGATGCTACGGAATTTTGCCGTCTTAGTTTTCCGGCACAGTATTCTACATAGCTACTGGTGGCTTCTTTGATGAGTTCGTAATCGGATAGCAGAGTGCCAAAGGATTTGGCGGTTCCTATTTCTTTTTTTGGATCGTCTATTTCATTCAGAGATAAACATGAAATACCTTGTAATTCATGTTTTAGTCTTAACCCTACTACCGTCATATTACTACGTACCCAACTATCCGGCAATTGAGTGAACTGATAGGCGTTCTTAATACCCATCGCCTGGAGTTTCTTTGCAAATCTTCTGCCTATACCCCAAACGTCCTCAATTTTGAGCCATTTCAAGGCTTTTATACGACTTTTTTCATTATCAATAGTAAATACGCCATTGGTAACATTAATGTATTTTTTGGCTACTTTAGAGGCTACCTTGCAAAGTGCTTTTGTGGGAGCAATACCGATGCCTACGGGCAAATCTAAGTTTTTGAGGATGGCTTTACGGATGGTGTGACCATATTCTGTATAATCTACATTCAGGAAGTCCATATCAAGGAAGGCTTCGTCAATGGAGTACATTTCTACTCTGTCTGTGAAGCATTTCAGTTCTTCGATAAAGCGTCTGCTCATATCTACATAGAGTTCAAAATTAGGGGAGAAGCGAAGTACGTTGTATTTCTTCAACACTTCTTCCATCTGAAAGGCAGGACTGTACATTTCAAAGCCGGGCAAGTTCTTCGCTAATTTATTGGCTGCGATTATACAGCCATCGCCATTAGACAGGACAACACCGGGTTTATTCCTGTCGCCTGGACGGAAAACGTATTCCATTGATACGAAAGCTCCATTTATATCCACTAAGGCAAACATTATTTCTTCTGGTATTCATTGTGTAAAATCCAAGTGACCATTCCCCATGGTTTATCATATTCCCGGATCTTGTACTCGTAATTGTTATAAAGTACTGCATTTGCCGGTACAAGATATGCACCATCTTTACGAATCCTAAGAATCTTTACCGTATAGCCATTATACTCATTCAACCAGTAGACAATCTTCTTTTTATCCTTGTATTCAAGAGATTTATCAATAATTAAAGTGTCACCATTCCTAATTCTCTCATCATACATGCTATCACCACCCGATTTAGTGCAAAATGTACCGGAAGGTCTCGGGTTTAGTAATTTTTGTAAATCTTCTTTTTCATCTTTAGATTCAGGGAAGAAACCCTGATTGTAATTTGTTGTTTTAGAATTATATTCCCTATAAAGAATCCAAGAAACCATTCCAAGCGGTTTATCATATTTTGTTATTTTATGTGCAAATTGGAAATTGCTATCCTGTTCTGCAGGCTCTAAATAGTAACCATCATTTCTTTTTCTTAAAATCTTTACTGTCCACCCACCATATTCATTTAACCAATATGCAATTTTCTTTCCTACTGTATATTTCAACGATGTATCAGTAATAATATAATCGCCACTACGTATTAACTCATCTTTCACATTTGCACCTCCGGCACATAAACATAAAGAAGCTGAAGGGTGTGGAATCAATTCTTTTAAGAGGTCTATATGCTCAATCGTAACATCACTAAATAAGCCTTTAAAGGTGGCATTTACTCCATAATCAGCATAGGGCATCCAAATACATTTCTCAGAACCAAATCTTTCAAAATTGACTTGTTTCTGTATGGGGAATGGAATTGGTAAATTGAGTGCCATATTCTAAATATAGATGGAATTTGGCAAGGCAGAATATTAAATATTCAGATTTATTTTATTGAATTTGTATGTGTTTGGGAAACAATTAATTAGAAGACGCTTCAATAATTTCCAATGTTTCAATTATAGTTTTTATT
>CAUJFJ010000100.1 GCA_963169675.1 Bacteroidota bacterium | reverse complement strand
TCAAGACGGATTCCGGAATTGAAATAGACAGAGTTTATAAAAGTGCTTCGGCTATGAATGAAGAGCCGGGAGTTTTTCCGTTTACTCGTGGTGTACAATCTGATATGTATCGTTCCAAGGTATGGACCATGCGTCAGTATGCAGGATTCAGTACTGCGGAGGAATCGAATAAGCGTTATCGTTATTTGCTTTCTCAGGGAACAACCGGTTTGAGTGTTGCTTTCGATTTGCCAACACAAATTGGATACGATTCCGATCACGATCTTTCAGATGGTGAAGTAGGAAAGGCCGGAGTAGCTATCGATTCATTGCAAGATATGGAAGTGCTTTTTGGTGGCATTGAACTGGAAAAAATTTCCACTTCCATGACCATTAATGCTTCTGCTTCGGTATTGCTTGCTATGTATATTGCTCTTGCGAAAAAACAGGGAGCATCCTTAAAAAATCTAACCGGTACCATACAAAACGACATCCTTAAAGAATACGCAGCGAGGGGGACTTACATTTATCCTCCGAAACCATCCATGCGTATCATCACTGATATTTTTGAGTATTGCTCGAAAGAAGTTCCGAAATGGAATACCATTTCAGTTTCAGGATATCATATTCGGGAAGCAGGAGCTACTGCGGTACAGGAACTTGCTTTTACACTTGCAGATGGCAAAGCATATTTGCAGGCAG
Organism: Bacteroidota bacterium; assembly: GCA_963169675.1. Lineage (GTDB taxonomy): Bacteria > Bacteroidota > Bacteroidia > AKYH767-A > OLB10 > JADKJB01. The sequence continues at coordinate 5,399 of CAUJFJ010000100.1, read as the reverse complement.
CGATTGATAAAAAACTCGACATAAATGTTTTTGCAAAACGAATTTCTTTCTTCTTCAATGCGCATAATAATTTGTTTGAAGAAGTAGCTAAATTCCGTGCGGCTCGCCGTATGTGGGCAAAAATAACTACCGATCTAGGTGCAACAGACCCACGTGCAATGATGTTACGCTTCCATACACAAACAGGAGGCTCAACACTTACGGCACAGCAACCAATGAACAATATTATGCGGGTCACCATTCAGGCATTAGCTGCTGTATTAGGTGGTACGCAATCGTTGCACACTAATGGTTATGATGAAGCTTTGTCGCTGCCTACAGAAGAAGCGGCAACCATAGCTTTGCGAACTCAACAGGTAATTGCGCATGAGAGTGGTGTTACACAAACAGTAGATCCCTTAGGTGGTTCTTATTTTATTGAATCACTCACCGATGAAATTGAAGCGAAAGCATGGGAATACATCAATCGTATTGATGAAATGGGAGGTGCAGTTAATGCTATTGAAGCTGGCTTTATTCAGCAGGAAATAGCACATTCCGCTTATTTGTATCAGAAGGATATTCAATCGGGAAGCAAAATTATTGTCGGGCAAAATAAGTATGTGGTTCCCGAGCCGCCTTTCACCAAAGTGTTTTCTATTGATGATGCCATTCGAGTAGTTCAGATGGAAAAATTGAAAGCTCTTAGGGCAAGTCGCAATAACGAAACGGTAAAAGCTGGCATTATTTCACTCGAACAAGCTGCCCGTGATGGATCCAACTTAATGCCACATATTTTGCATGCCGTAGAAAATTATGCAACTTTAGGCGAAGTGTGTGATACGATGCGCAAAGTGTTTGGAGAATACGAAGGTTGATGGTTATTGATAAGAAGGCTTCGTGCAATTTATTTAACTCACATTTATGAAAAAGTATAAGCAGCTAGTTTTTTTCTCAACCATATTGTCATTGGCTTTCGTGTTGACTTTATTTGGCTGCAGTAATCCCGTAAAAGAACAAGATACCATATCGAGCACTGCTAAGATTTCTCTAAATGAAGAGCAACACACAATACCCGATTCTGTAATACAGTTCTTGGTCAATTCATCAGCAAAAGATTTTAGTGAGCATCAGCCGCCTACAGTTATTGATATTCGTAATGTAAAAGCTGGTTACATTTCATCAGGCAAAGAGATCACCTATTTAATATGTGGTGAATTTCTATCTCAGGAAAGAAAAGTTTGGGAGCCATTTGAAACAACAAAAACATCTGGTTATGAGCAAAACATTGGGAATAATGTATATTGTAAGCAAGCTACTTTTGAAAAGGTTGAAAATACCAGACTTTCAGATGCAATTAAAAGTAAGTTAGCAGAACTTAAAAAGTAAATTTGATTTATTTCAAAAGGAAGTAAAGCCCTTAAAGGAGCACTTCAATAATTACGAATTCTTATCCGACTCTTCTTTACTTTCTTCGCGGATAATCACAAAAATTTCTTCATCCTCTTTCTTCATCTTGTACTGTTCCCGGGCAAATTTTTCACGGGTAGCAGGGTCGGAGGTAAGCTCTTTTAATTTAGCTGTGCTTTTTTCAATTTCAGCTTCATAATATTTCCGCTCTTCCTGCAGTTCTTTCAGCTCCTGCTTGTAGCTGTACTGAGAAATTAAATCATTCCGGTCGAAAAAAATCATCCACACCACAAAAGCGATTAAAGTAATTACATACTTATTTTTTAACCAGGGCCAGATTTTTGCAAAACGTTTCATGGGGTAAATTTATGTACTAACAACGACTTTCAGGGAAGTTTTCGTGCGGTATTTATTTACAGCGACATGTTAAGAAGTTTTTTGTGTATGTAGTTGATATTAAATTAATTAACTAATTACGATCCTGGCTTAAATTGAAAAAACGGCTTCGATTTTAAACCGAAGCCGTTTTCAGAAAGTTAGATCCCGCTTATTCTTTATCGAGGAAAGGGTATCTGTAGTCCGTTGGAGGAACAAAAGTTTCCTTAATTGTTCTTGGAGAAACCCAACGCAACAGGTTGATCATAGAACCGGCTTTATCATTAGTTCCGGAACCGCGTGCTCCGCCAAAAGGTTGTTGGCCTACAACAGCACCGGTGCATTTGTCATTGATGTAGAAGTTACCTGCAGCATTTACCAGTTTTTTCATAGCATGATCGATCACATAACGATCTTGTGCAATGATGGAACCGGTTAGTGCATAAATACCGGTTTTATCTACGATATCCAATGTTTTATCGAAGTCAGCATCTTCATAAACATAAATAGTTAAAACCGGACCGAAAATCTCTTCACACAAGGTGATATAATCGGGTTTCTTAGCCAGTAAAACCGTAGGTTCAATAAAGTAACCTTTCGATTTATCAGATTTACCACCAGCTACAATTTCAACATCAGCACTTTTTTCAGCGTTGGCGATGTAGTTTGTGATTTTGTCGAATGCTTTCTCATCGATAACAGCATTGATAAAATTTCCAAAGTCTTCTGTTGGACCCATTTTGAAGGATGCAAGATCACGAATCAGTCCTTTTTTCACATCCTGCCAAAGGCTGGCCGGAATATAAGCCCTGGAGGCAGCGCTACATTTTTGACCCTGAAACTCGAATGCTCCACGACTCAATGCAGTTATCAATACATCGACATCAGCAGAAGGGTGAGCCATAATAAAATCTTTTCCACCGGTTTCACCTACAATGCGGGGATATGATTTATAATTAGCGATATTTTTTCCGATTTCACTCCATACATTTCTGAAAACGTCTGTTGATCCGGTAAAATGGATTCCGGCAAAATCGGGGTGGCGGAAAATAACATCCCCGGCAACGGGACCCGAAACATACACCAGGTTAATTACACCGGCAGGCAAACCTGCTTTCATGAATACTTCCATCAATACTGACGCTGCATAAATTGCGGTATTTGAAGGCTTCCAAACAATGGTATTACCCATCATGGCAGCAGAAGACGGAAGATTTCCCGCTATAGCGGTAAAATTAAATGGGGTTAAAGCGAATACAAATCCTTCTAATGGGCGTTGTTCCACACGATTCCACACTCCTTTTGAAGAGAGTGGTTGTTGCTGATAAATTTCCTGCATGTATTGCACGTTAAAGCGCAGAAAATCAATCATTTCGCATGCTGCATCGATTTCTGCCTGATAGGCATTTTTCGATTGTCCAAGCATAGTGGCAGCATTAATAATAGGGCGATATGGACCGGCAAGCAGGTCGGCTGCTTTCAAAAATATAGATGCACGATGTTCCCAGGACAGATTTGCCCAGGCATCTTTTGCTTTTAAAGCCGCTTCAATAGCTGCTTTTACATGAGTTGCATCACCTTCATGGTAATGACCCAAAGTATGTTGATGGTCGTGGGGCGGACTCAATCGCTTTTTCCTATCGGTACGCACTTCTTTACCGTCAATATACATAGGCACATCCTTTTCTTTCGACCGTGCTTCTGCAAGCGCTGCCTGCAGGGCTTTCCGTTCCGCTGATCCGGGGCCATAATTCAAAACAGGCTCATTTACAGCCTGTGGTACTTTAAAATTTCCGTTCGACATAGTTTGTAGTATTTACAGCCGCAAAGTTAGAAAAAATATACCGTTGGGTAAGTGCTTTTAGTCACCCTTACACCTGTTTTGTAAGGTATTTGAAACTTTTTGTATTGACTTTAGTAAAATGATTCCGAAACAGTTGCTGAAATTTCTGAGTTCAGGAATGCCGATTGGAACTGTGATCTCAACATTTATAGTTATTTAACTACTGCCCATGAGAAATAACGACTACGAATTAAATGATGATCATGTAAAATGCCAATGCCTTACTTTCGATGAAAGTGGTAAAATATTAGGCAGCTGCGACTCACTCTTTTCAACTTCAAAACTCAGCGCATCCACTATTAATCGCAAATTTCCTTTCCTTGCCGGGATTATTTCTTTTCTCAGGGAGAATAGTAACCGAACGGAACCTTTGTTTTTTCCGCAAGTGGAATTAGAATGCAACAATTACCACAGCATTTGTGATTTCACATTCATGATTTCGAAAGATGCTCTAGGTGTAAAAAGGATTATCTGGATGATTTACGACAACTCCATCCATTTTCATCATCTGATTAAAAATAATGCTGCTCCAAAAGTTAAAATAAGCAGTTTAAATTTTTAAGCCGCCTTTACCTCTTTTAATTTTTGCAGTGAAGTGTAAATTAAGAATATTTTAATGTCGCTGTATCCCATTTTTGCAAGTACAGATGCATATTGTTTCACTTGCTCAGCATGATGACGTTCTTCATTGCCGGTTTTATAATCGATAATGATTACTTGCTTATCTTTTATCAATAACCGGTCGGGGCGCAGAATGGAACCATCTTCAAGCAGCAGTTCTGCTTCGTTAACGGTTTCATAACTTTCATCGAACCAATTATTGCCCATTCCCATTTCAATAAAATATTCAGACTCACGCAACAGTCGTGCTGCAATATCGGGGTCGGTGACAGATTCCTGAATGAAGTCGGTTACTTTTAATCTTATATTTTTCTCATGGGTAAGTTTAGACAGCAAGTCATGAAATAAAATTCCGTATGCTGTATCAGGAGAATCGGGATCATAAATAGAAATTTTCTTTTTGCTGATACCCATTTTAATTCTGCTTTTCCAGGGAATAGAAATCCATTGCGAAATAGGTGTTGATGCATCTTTTGAAGATGTTGAAACTACTGGTTTTGGCTGAAACGCTCCCACAGTAAAAACGGATTTCGATTCTTCATGATCCCAGTTATTTAAGGTTCCGAAAGTGCCCAGTACTTCCATCAGGAAAACTCCTGTTTTGTTGTTGGAGGAATATTTCTCACCCGGTTTTTTAGAAAATACATACAATTGTTTTTCTGCTCTGGTAAATGCTACATACAACAGGTTGAGGTTATCGATGTAGTTTGCATTTAATTCATTCTGATAATCTGCATCGAAGACAGAATTTTCGAGCAAACCTGAAAACCTTACGGGATGTGCGGGAGCCTCATTGAACGGTGGCACATCGGAACTTACCCACATCATGAGATCTTTACTTGGTTTAAGGTCCCAGTCGGCGAATGGCATAATTACAATGGGAAACTGCAAGCCTTTCGATTTGTGAATACTCATTACCCGAATAGCATTTTCACCGGAAGGAATAATCACCGAACAACTGTCTTTATTTTCATTCTCTTCCCACCATTCCAGAAAATTGGCTACGTCGGGTGGATTGGAACGAATATAATCGAGGATGACATCTAGAAACCGTTGCAGGTAAGCATCAGGTGAGGTGTTGAGACCGAAAATATCTGTAATTTCTTCTGATAATTCATACAAAGGCAGTTTTCGAAATTCCATGATACGGTTGCGGAATGACTGAGGCAGA
>CAUJFJ010000099.1 GCA_963169675.1 Bacteroidota bacterium | reverse complement strand
ATTTGAAAATGTGCCTAAAACTAATGGTGTATCTACAGGTAACGCAGCCCATTCTACTGGAATACCATTTGATGTTCTTTGCAAGGTATAATAAGGGGCTACAGCCATGCTTACCAGGTAACTTGGGATAGTTTGATTCATTTTCCAATGCCATTGAATTCTGCCATCAGGAAGTACTGTGCTCTGTTGCAAAATCCCATTGCAAAAAGCTTTTGAAGTTGCCGGTGTGGAAATGTAGAAATCGTATAAACTTCGTGATGTAAAATTATCTACACAAGGATACCAGGCTCTTCCATAATTATGCGGATCAGCATCAAATCCGACTCCCAAATTGAAAGCATAAGTTCCACTAAAATAAAATCCTCCCCACCCCGATTGATCCTGTGCCGGTGAACCGTGATAATAAATATTAACGACAGCACTATCCCCAATTGCCAATATTGGATTAATATTTATTGCTATTACCGTGTCGTTGTAGGTGTAAGTATTGCTATACCCTGAAATAGAAATCGAATCAATATTGAAACCTAATAAATCGAAATTTACCTGACTTACTGGTACTGAAACGGCTTTTACAGTGATGGACGCCATCGCTTGCAATTGCTGTCCGCTGAAATTTATTGAATCAATATAAATTCCAATGTGAGGGATTTCATAATCAATTGCTTGACCAGTAACCGCTGCATTGGCAGTTTTACGGTGTGAACAAGTTGAAATTTCCTGTGCATTTGCCAATGAGGCTACAAACAGGATAATAGCAGTAAACAGACTAAGTTTCATAAAACCAGGGGGGATTTTAAAAAATTAAAGTTAATAATTTTGGATTAAGTTTCATGAAATTATTTACATATTATTGATTATCAATTTATTATAAAATAAAGACGAAGCCAATGTAAGTTCTTTACACTTTTAGAAAATGGTAAAATTTCATCGAAAATTGGTTAGCTGAGCCTAAAAATCCCTAATTTCGCACCCTGTTTTAACTAAACTTTATTTCTGTGAATAAAACCACCAAGAAAGGGAATAATGCTACTGATAGCATTAACCCATTTGAAGAAATGATTGCTCGTCTCAACATGGCGGCATCAATTGTCAAGTTAGATAAAGATGTTTACGAAATCATTAAAAGTCCCGAGAAGCAAATTCATGTTAGTTTGCCAATCAAAATGGACAATGGTTCTACTGTTGTTTTTGAAGGTCACCGGGTAATACACAGTACAGCTCTGGGACCATCGAAAGGTGGGATTCGTTACTCTATGGATGTAAACACGGATGAAGTAAAGGCCCTGGCTGCCTGGATGGCATTCAAATGCGCAATCGCGGATATCCCTTATGGAGGTGCTAAAGGTGGTATCAAATGCGACCCTCGTTCTATGTCGAAAGGCGAATTAGAGCGCCTTACCCGTACCTATACAGCTGCAATGGCAGACATTTTTGGTGTTGATAAAGATATTCCTGCTCCTGATATGAACACTGGTCAACAGGAAATGGCATGGATCGTTGATGAGTTTTCTAAAATATCAGGTGCATTCACTCCGGGAATCGTAACCGGTAAACCATTGCACCTTGGTGGATCACTGGGTCGGGTTGAAGCTACCGGACGTGGTGTTGTTGTCTCTGCTTTGCAGGCAATGGAAAAACTTGGAATGGATCCAACAAAATGTACCGCTGCTGTTCAGGGATTTGGTAATGTTGGCTCTATTACAGCTATGCATTTCGTAAAGCATGGTGTAAAAGTTGTCGGAATTTCTGACCATACAGCTGCTTTCTACAATGAAAAAGGAATCGATATCCAGAAAGCAATTGCTTATCGCGATAAAAATAAAGGTGTCCTCAAAGGATTCAAAGGAGGCACGCTAATTAAAAATGAAGAGGTACTTACTTTGAAAGTTGATGTAATTGCACCTTGTGCAATGGAAGATCAGATCACTGCACGTACCAATGCTCACAAAATCAAAGCAAAACTGATTGTTGAAGGTGCTAATGGTCCTACTACTGCCAATGCCGATAAAATTCTGAACGATAAAGGTGTAACAATCGTTCCTGATATTCTTGCTAATGGCGGTGGTGTTACAGTTTCGTATTTCGAGTGGGTTCAAAACCGTACCGGCTATTATTACTCTGAAGATGAAATTAATAAACGTGCCGACAACTGGATGAAGAAAGCATTTGAAAATGTTTGGCAAACTTCTGTTAAATACAAAGTATCTATGAGGATTGCTGCTTACATATTTGCACTCGAAAAAATTGAAAAAGGAATCAAATCGAGAGGCAGCTATTAATTCTATAAAAAAGCCGGAAATACCGGCTTTTTTTATTTGAAGTAAAATATAAGCAATATGAAAATTCACAAAGAAGGTTATGGCATTCTCAGTGGCACTGCTGCTGTCCTGATTCTTGTCAACGTTTTGGTTTTAGTCTATATGCCGGGCCAAGGTATGATAATGGGATTAACACTGTTTGTGTCATTGGTGTTTTTTCTTCTCATACTTCAGTTTTTCAGAATGCCCAAAAGAGAAATTTCAAGAAATGATGCCTATGTTATCTGCCCTGCAGACGGCAAAGTGGTT
>CAUJFJ010000098.1 GCA_963169675.1 Bacteroidota bacterium | reverse complement strand
TCAAATATACTCGAGACCTTATTAGAAAGTAATTTGGACTCATTCAATGCAAAATCATCTTCTTCAAAAGGCCGCAATCTCCGAATGGAACGCATAACGCCACGCAAGTCCTCAATTAGTTCATCATTGGAAACACCGGGTTTGCCTTTAACCTGTATCATCGGTCCAAGTCGCTCCGAATTCAGATTCATAATATTCCTTGCAAAATTCACTGGGATAATAACGGTATTGTCGAGGCTGTTATCCAGCAAACTGTTTCCTTCTTTTTTAAATACTCCAATCACAGTGAGTTTACGGCCCATTGCCTGAATCTCTTTTCCAATGGGGTCACTGTCATTAAATAGGCTTGCTGCAATTTCAGCACCTATTAAAGTCATTGGTCTGCCACCGTCAGATTCCAATTCGGTAAAATACCTTCCATCCGATAATTCAAAGGTTTTGACTTTGTTGAAATCATGTGATACAGCAGCTATATCTGAATTCTCCAGTGATGATCCTCCAAATTTCAATGTCTTCCCCGAAAGGAAAACCTGAAAAACCATAGCTTCAGCTAATCCTGATCGTTCGCTGAGTTCTTCCATTTCACGAAAAGTTGGTAAGGGGCGTTGCCAATACTTCCACCAGGGGTATTCAGCACCAAATGCCCAGGGCCACTTCTGCACGTAAATTACATTCTCTCCAAGGGATGCAACCGATGATTTTACATTACGCTCAAGAGCATCAACGATTGTGAAAACTACGATGATGGTGAAAATCCCGATTGTGATTCCCAACAACGAAAGTACTGTACGAAGCACATTCACCGACAGCGCATGGAAGGCAAACAGCACACTTTCTCTAAGAAGTTTCAGATAAATAAACACAGTTCCCGATTGAATCCCAAAATTACAGAAACCTTCCCGATTAATGGTCTTTTGCAATTTTTTATTTGATGGTTATTCTTTATTGCCACATATAAATTGTAGGGATGTAATGACTAACTTTGCGGCTCTTTTTCAGTTGCATTCACTACTTAATAAACCCATGTCGGATATCAAAAAAATAGGATCAGCCCTTGTTTCAGTTTATCACAAGGAAGGGCTTGATGAATTAATTATCAAATTACACCAATTGGGTGTCACACTTTACGCAACAGGCGGTACACAGACTTTCATTGAAAAACTGAACATTCCTGTAGTACCTGTTGAGGATATTACCGATTACCCTTCGATTTTGGGAGGTAGGGTTAAAACATTGCATCCCAAAGTGTTTGGTGGGATTTTAGGTCGCCGTGAATTGCAGGATGATGTAGCTCAGCTACAGACATATGAAATACCACACATCGATCTGGTAATCGTTGATCTGTATCCGTTTTCAAAGACTGTTGCCTCGGGAGCTCCGGCACATGATATCATTGAAAAGATAGATATTGGTGGTATTTCACTCATTCGTGCAGCTGCAAAAAATTTTAATGATGTGGTCATTATTCCTTCTGTGAATGATTATCCATTACTGCTGCAAACACTGGAATCAACTCAAGGTGCCACCGATTTGAATTTCCGCAAACTTCAAGCTTCGAAAGCTTTTGCCATCACCTCCCATTATGACACTGCAATATCAGCATGGTTTGATCCTGCTCATCAAGGATTTTTCAAGCAAAGTTTAGAATCATCAACCCCATTAAGGTATGGTGAAAACCCACATCAAAAAGGTGTTTTTTATGGGGAATTGGAAGAAATGCTTGAGCAACTTGCCGGCAAAGAGCTATCTTACAATAACTTATTGGATATTGATGCAGCCCTTTCACTCGCATTCGATTTTGAAACTCCGGTTACAGCAATCCTAAAACACAACAATGCATGTGGCGTTGCAACCGGAGGCACCCCGCTGGAAAACTGGAAAGCAGCACTGGCAGCCGATCCTGTTTCTGCTTTCGGTGGAGTAATTGTTACTACTTCTCCGGTGGATGAAGCCCTGGCATCTGAAATCGGTAATCTCTTTTTTGAAGTGCTGATTGCCCCATCTTTTACAGAAAAAGCATTCGAAATTTTGAATTCAAAAAAGAACCGGATGCTCTTAAAGCTCAAGAAGAAGATTACACAGCCTGCTCAATTCCGAACAATTCTGAACGGCGTTCTTTGGCAGGAAAGAGACAGTAGTGTTGAGAAATCAACTGATCTTAAGTGTGTTACAGTTGTCGAGCCAACAAAAGACCAAATTAATGATTTACTGATTGCTAACATCATCGTGAAGCACAGCAGATCGAATACTATAGTTCTGGTAAAAGATTCCAAGCTGGTAGCTGCAGGTGTTGGACAAACATCCAGAGTGGATGCATTGGAACAGGCCATTGATAAAGCGGTTAAATTTGGATTTAGTCTGGAAGGTGCTGTGATGGCATCTGATGCATTTTTTCCATTTCCCGATTGCGTTGAAATTGCCCGAAAAGCAGGAATTATGGCAGTAATTCAACCCGGTGGATCGAAAAAAGATCAGGAGTCGATTGACTATTGCAATGTCAATGGAATGGCAATGGTAATGACCGGTGTCCGGCATTTCCGCCATTGACAATTAATTGTCAGTATCTTCCATATTTCTTTTATTAATAAGTAAAATACATCACTATCTTTAACCCCGGGTTAAGCAATTAATCCGTTACCGAAAAAAATATATTATGGGCTTGTTTGATTTACTGACCCAGGAGATCGCAATTGACCTGGGAACTGCCAATACGCTTATTATCCACAACGACAAGGTTGTGGTAGATGAACCGTCTATTGTGGCTATCGACCGCACTACCGGAAAGGTTCTCGCTGTTGGCAAGCAGGCCATGATGATGCATGGAAAAACCCATGAAAACATTAAAACAATTCGTCCCCTGAAAGATGGTGTTATTGCCGATTTCGATGCTGCTGAGCATATGATCAGAGGGATGATCAAAATGATTAATCCAGGCAAGAAACTTTTTACACCATCACTGAAGATGGTAATTTGTATTCCATCCGGAATTACAGAAGTGGAAAAACGTGCGGTGCGTGATTCAGCTGAACATGCCGGTGGAAAAGAAGTGTACCTGATTCATGAACCTATGGCAGCTGCAATCGGTATTGGTATCGATGTGGAAGAGCCTATGGGAAATATGATTATTGATATTGGTGGTGGTACCAGCGAAATTGCAGTTATAGCCCTGGGAGGAATTGTATGCGACCAGTCCATTCGTGTAGCCGGTGATGGTTTTACTACCGATATTTGGGATTACATGCGTCGTCAGCATAACATCCTGATCGGTGAACGCTCTGCCGAACGCATAAAGATTGAAGTTGGTTCCGCATTGCCAGAACTCGACAATCCTCCACCTGATTTTGCTGTTCATGGTCGCGATTTAATGACCGGTATTCCAAAGGAAATTACTGTTTCCTATTCTGAAATAGCACATGCACTGGATAAATCAATTTCTAAAATTGAAGAGGCTATTCTGAAAGCACTTGAAATTACTCCTCCCGAACTCTCTGCCGATATTTACCGTACCGGAATCTACCTCACCGGTGGTGGTGCCTTATTACGCGGACTCGATAAACGGATTTCAATGAAAACGAAATTACCTGTTCACGTAGCTGAAGATCCATTAAGAGCCGTAGTTCGTGGAACCGGTATCGCCTTGAAAAATATTGACAGGTTCAAGTTCCTGATTCCTTAATTTGTCGCAGTAATCTGCTGACACCAAAATAAGCTGCATATTCGATGAGAAGTCTGTTCCTGCTATTATGGAGAAATAACTTCACGCTTCTTTTCCTCTTGTTATGGGCGATTTGTTTTTATCTTATTATCCGAAATAATAATTTTCAGCAGGTATCAGTTTTTAACTCAACCAATAAAGTTACGGCTTCTGTTCTCGAAGCTGTAAATTATGTGAAGGAGTATATCAACCTGAAAGAAAATAATGCCAGTCTGGCCCGTGAAAATGCCCGTTTGAAAAGTCTGCTTCCCGATGCATATTATGAGAATGGAGTTGTGAAAACTATCGTAGCCGATTCAACCCGTTCTCAACAATACTCATTTATTACTTCCAGAGTGGTGAATAATTCTGTTAACAGAAGAAATAATTACCTGACTCTGGACAAAGGTTCCGTTCACGGTGTGAAAAAAGATATGGGTGTAATTTCAAGTTCCGGTGTGGTTGGTATTGTTAAGGATGTATCTGAGCATTATTGCACGGTAATGTCGGTGCTTCACAAAAATACCAGAATCAGCACACGCTTTAAGAACAGCAATTATTTTGGCTCACTGGTGTGGGATGGAAGTGACAGCAAAATTGCCACATTGCTGGAAGTGCCAAAACATGTGAAATTCAATAACGGTGATTCACTTGTTACAACAGTTTATTCTACTATATTTCCGGAAGGAGTCATGGTAGGAATTGTAAGAGGTTCAGAACTGAAACCTGGAGATAATTTTTATGCAATCAAAGTACGCTTGTCTACCAATTTTGCCAATCTTTCACACGTTTATATTGTCGATAATCTTTTAAAGTCAGAACAATTAGGATTAGAAGCTCAAACTCTTTCAACAGATGATAACTGAACTGCTGGTATTTCTGTTTCGGTTTTTAATACTGATCCTTGTTCAGGTAGTAGTACTGAACAACGTGCAGTTCAGTGGCTTTATAAATCCTTTTGTGTACATCATGTTCATTATGATGCTGCCGGTAAGGATGCCAAAAACATTTTTACTCTTGGCAGCTTTCTTAACCGGTTTGGTTGTTGATGTTTTTTCAAACACAATGGGTATGCATGCTGCGGCCTGCGTGTTCATGGCTTATGTAAGGCCAACGGTTTTGCGAATTATGGCTCCACGCGATGGTTATGAAACAGAATCTAGTCCTTCAGTTAAGGAACTCGGATTTACCTGGTTTTTAATCTATGCGGCTGCTTTGACTTTTATCCACCATTTTATTTTATTCTATATTGAAGTATTTCGTTTCTCCGAATTTTTTACAACGTTACTGCGCGTACTATTAAGCTCCGTTGCAACGTTACTTACCATTATGATCAGTCAATATCTTTTTGGTAAACCGATAAACGAAAAGTGATGCAAAATTCCGGACAACGTTTTGTGATTTTGGGAATTTTTACGGTGGTGATTTTCATTTACCTGGTTCGATTATTTTATATACAGGTAATCGATGACAGCTATAAATTATCGGCGAACAACAACGTATTAAGATATATTACCGAATATCCTGCCAGAGGATTGGTTTATGACCGTACCGGAAAATTACTGGTATACAATGAGGCGGTTTATGATCTCATGGTGATCCCGAAACAGGTGAAAGATTTTGATACGACTTCCTTTTGTGATATTGTAGGAATTACTAAGGAAGATTTCGTGAAAAAATTAAAGAAAGCCAGAGGCTATTCCCCGGTAAAATCCTCTATTTTTGAAAAGCAATTGTCTGCTGAAACATATGCCGTCTTACAGGA
>CAUJFJ010000097.1 GCA_963169675.1 Bacteroidota bacterium | reverse complement strand
AGCAGTTTTGTGAGTGGTCCGTTGAAGAAAATAGGGAATTCTGCTTTTGTTTTTAATGTGGGCTCAGGCACCACCTACAGGCCACTGACTATCACTGCACCATCGAACACATCAGATGCTTTTACAGCGGAATATTACAATACCGGACAAACCATTGGCAACACCAAAGACACCACAATCACCTTTGTTAGCGACTGCGGTTACTGGAAACTAGACCGGAATGTAGGATCTTCCAACATTACACTTAAGTTTGCCTTTGATTCCTTACATTGTGATTACCTGACCGTAAAACCGGTTCATATTGCGCTTTGGAATGGCACTAAATGGACTGATAAAGGCGAAGCGGTAACTGAAAGCACCAATAAAACCACCAGTTCAGTCATGACCAGTTACGGGTATTTTGCTTTTGCTTATGATTTGAAACCGGGGGATGCTCCTCAGATGCCGTATCCTTTGGCAATTGGAAGTGCCTGTAATTCAGTTGAATTAGAATTTACCACAAATGACATTTGGTTTTCTTTTACTCCTGATTCTGCTGTGGTGAAAGCTATTTTTACAAGTCCTGACAGTATTAAAACATACGCTTCAATTAAAACTGCTCAGATTTATAGTTTTTACCACCCATCTGACACATTGGAATTAATCGCTACGAAAACCTGGCCGTTTGATAGTTTATTGAGTGAATATCAAAATGGCTTGTTCGAATTAAGTACTGGTGTTGATTATCTAATGAAAATTAGTAAATTTGATAGCTTGGATGGATCAGCCATTTACGATTCCATTAATTACTATCTTAACATTTGCCTCGTAAATTTAAAGATGTCACTTACTCCAACCACCAGAAGATACTCAAGTGTTTCTCATTTGGTGACCTACTTGGGAACAGTTGAAAATCCAATGGGAAATGCAACATCAGGTGATATCATTTTACCCGCATCTGGTTTTAATGGAACTATTGATCTCACCGCCGTTGGAGGGCCTTTGGTGATTGAAGCTGGTGTAACTTTGGCAGGAGATTATGATCTGCTTTCCCAACCTTACACGGTAAACGGAAATACTATAATCACAAACCCTGGTGGAACTTTGCTAACAAACAGTGTGAGAGGACAAGTTTCAGGGAATTTTTTGGATAATTCAGGTTACATGTTTTTCTTATCTCCTGGAGGAGAAATCAGAAATGTTCGATTGCAAGGTGCTATGCCGGGATATCAGGATTATAATCAGGATAACTTGCTTTGTGCAGGGATAAATGTTAACAGAGACAATTCAACTAGTGCAGGTCCATTCACGATCAGACATTGTGAAATTTATAATTTTTCTTATAGTGGAATTTTCACTAGTGATAATACCGATAATGTAACAATTGATAATTGTTTTATTCATCATATCAAAGGTGGAGGAGGCTATACTACTGCGAAGGGATATGGGGTTTGGATCAGGGGTAGAAATAGAAATAATGTTGAGGGGTATAATTACTTTATAAAAAACAGCATTTTCGACGAATCAAAAGAGGCTATTGATACTTCACCCAATCCTACAAATACTACAATAGATTCTTGTTCATTTGGGCAGATCTTTTTTAATGAAAACATCAACAAACATAGTTTTGGTGGCCAGGGATGTACAACAGCTTGCACCTATACTCACCCTGGATCCAGTCTCCTTTGGAGTCCTCCAGCCAATTGTTATTATTATGATTATCATGACAAAGATTATGCATGCACGCTAACCCAAGAAGTTTTAGAAGATGAATATTCTATATTAGGAAATGCAGCCGGGAATACTTATATTGATAATTGTATTTTTCATCAGGATGCAAAAAATATTGCGCTGCAATATCCTGCCAATCCATTCGTCCTGATACCTGAATGGACACCTGACAACAACCCAACTCCTCTAGAATATAGAAATCCTGTATATAACATTCGGCTGAAGCAAAATACTTTCGCAGCCAAACAGGATGGTCCTGGCGATTATGCCAATGTTTGTGGGCTTGGTGGTTATGCAAGAGTTCAAGATATTAATATCGAAGCCTGTACTTGGGATTATGAAAGATTTCATACAGTCAATGCCACTCCTGCAGGCACAGTAGAAGCTCCTATTCTGATTCATACGCCGAATGCGTTCAGTTATAGCCCCGGTACTTCAGTCTCAAGCAATTCTTCACCTCAACCCCCTGAAGTAGCAGTTAGTTTTGATGCTACAAATACTTCTCCCGGCTTTTCACCTCATCATCCTCGAATACCGTATTTCAATCAAGGAGATCCGGTAGAGGTTACATTAAATCATGGCAGTCTTGGAAGTCAAAATGTTACGTATATTGCCAGAGCCAAAGTAAGTGAAGGTGCTTTGTCGGGTAGCAATAATTCGGGTAATAATGCTTACAATGCAAATCAATTTACTACTGAACCAAGCGGTACTAACGTAGTTTTAGATAACACCGACTTTGGATGGGATACTAATAAACCTGGATTATTCGGAATTGATGCCTATGCTGTTGATGGTAATTACTCTGCCTCAGCAGGTTCTCCTTATTATACTTCTCAGATGGTTCATGAGTCGGTTATTATAGTTCCTGATGATGATCACATGCTCATTTTTAATATTAAAGATAGCTATTATTCTGATTTATATGCTGTTCCTGCTTTAACGGGAGTAATGAAAAGGGTTGAATTAAATGGAACAGTTATTTGGGAAGAAGATATAGCAGAAGGTGGCGATGACTGGGAAAGGATAGAAATTAATCTGGCGTCATCCAATTTTCTGGATGAGTTGGATTTTAATAGCTTCAAAAACCAATTGACGTTTAGCATTGCAATTCCAACTCCTGGTTCGGTATTGACAGGAGGCAATTCAGGAAATATCGTAAAAGGTGTTAATGTTTGGGTGGATGATATTTATCTGAAAAAGGTAGGTGAGCCTGACAATTTAATTAGGGATGGAGATGTTGAAAATAGTATTGCAAGTGAGTTGCCTTTCAGTCCAAATTCAGATTGTATCTGGTATGTATCAGATTCAACCAGCTTCTATGCGTATCATATCGACGATACCAGTGTTGGAGGTATCTATAAAAACAGTAATCGGGCAATATCCAAAGCTTTTTTAAATGGAGCAGATCGAAAATCAGGTCTCAAATCAATATTATTAAACTTACCGGCTCTAAATTTCCTAGGAACTCATGCACAAGCTGATTACACACCACTTGTTGCAAATAGCACTCATGAGATGATTTCAGTTGCAGTTGATTTTGATACTCGTGATTTTGTTGATTGTGCATTTTATACGGCAGCACCTTTGTCCTATGACGACACTCCAGTTTTTTCAGGAAATCACGTAAACAAAAATTTATTACTAAATACTAGTTTTCAATTGACAGGAAATCTGACTTTAACAAACAGTAAGATTCTTTTTGAGCCGTCACAAACACCCCATACAATTATTGTGCCGGCACCTTGGACATTAACGTTAATTGGTGATCCAGCAGTTGTTCCTTATCAATTAACATTCTTAGGTGGTTGTAAAAATATGTGGGGCGGAATAATTGTTGAGCCTGGAGGTTCATTGGTTATTAATGGTCTGGAAGTAGGACAACCGGAAAATCATGTTGTAATAGAAGATGCCAACATTGCAGTCTTGGGTGATGGTAATGGAAGCGCTTCTGATTTCCCTTCAATCAGCATCAACCACGCAACTTTTAATAAAAATATTATAGCCCTACAGCTTGAAGACGATAATTTTAATAATACCACTGCGGTTGCTGCAAGTCTGTTCAAATGTGATGGAGGCGTAATTACAAAAGATATCAATAACCCCATTATATTTCCTGAGCGACATATTTCATTATTAAATGCTGAAAATGTCCTGATTGGAGGAAGTGGTAATGTTAAAACACAGTTTAAAGATGCCAGGGTAGGTATTTTAGCGAATTCAAGTGATCTGGAAATTAAGTATTGTGAATTTATTGATTTGAAAAATTATGCTAACCCTCCGCAGAAGGGAACAGGAATAATGGCAGTAAATTTTACAAATACACCTCGTGAATTAACTATAGCCAATGATAATGCAGGAAGCAGATTTAATAATTTGCGAATGGGAATTGGAGTTGCCGGTAATTTAAATGTGAACATTGATGGAATTGAATATTTCAGGGACATGGATTACGCGGGAATATCCTTATATCATGGATCCTATAATAACAACATAAATATTACTAATGTTGAAAATTTCCAACGCAATAATATTGGCGTTTTATTATCAGGAAGTAATTTTGGCTCTGTTGAGATATCAAATAATACTTTCACAAATACTCTTTTTGTCGAAACATACACTGGGTCATTTCACAATACTTCAATAACCTGTCAAAGTCCTGTTGCCTCCACTGCAGCAAATTTCAATATTTCCCACAATACCATTGTTGATTACAGAATAGGAATACACAGCCGAAATATTTCTGGAATCAGAATCGGTTCGCCAAATGCCAATATTTCTGCTACTGGCGGAACAGGTAATACGATTACCTTTAATTCTATGTCTGAAAATCTAGAAAACAGAGGGATATGGATACAAAATTGTATGGATGCCGAACTGAATGATAATATAATTTACAATGTTGATTTATTTACCAGTGCAGGATTCTCAGCTATTGAAATTGCTGATGTGGTTGATGGCCGATTACGCAGAAATGTGCTTGCAGGTGTGGGCACCATAAGTGGTATAGGGCTACTCGTTCGTAATTCTTGTCTTGGAACTGTGCTTGAATGCAATTCGTTTTCCGGATTCAAATCTGGTTTATATTTAGTAAATGGTAATTTGCCACAACAGGGCGATCCGCCATCCACTCCCACAGGAAATGATGGTTATGGCTGGCTAAACCAATGGAGTTCCAACATTGACCCGGATTACAGGGTAGTTGGCAATACCAATAATGGAATTGCCATTCCATGGTATCACACCGGCTCCGGTACATCCGACTTTAGTCCGGCACAAGCAATTACTCCGGTTGTTCGACCATTCGCAAATCAAACAAATGATATCGACTGTGAAGACCCACCATTAAGAATCATGGATCGTGATGTTGAATTAGGCCCTATTGTAACGGATACTATTTCTTACAGTGAATATGAAGACGCAAGTCGCTATATTAACCGGAAAAAGTCATTCGAATTAATTGCTCGTGATACCAGTATTTTGTCAACCGGCCGGTCTATTGACTCCAGTTTTGTGACGTTTTATTGGGAATTACAAAACAGTAATGCTAACCTGCTTCGTTTACCCCAAAACATGGAAGGGCTTGATATTGATTCCTTGTACACCTTAAATGAGAGCATCAATGACACCATTAATGTGGAAACAAATCAAAAGTTGATCAACTCAATTCATCTTTATGCTTTGGCATCATCATCCAACTATTCATCAGCAGACACTGCAGCATTAACTGAAATTAGTGTTCATCCTTCTGCAGCAGTAGGTTCGCCTGTTTATGAATCCTGGGCCATGCTTTTTAAAGAAGTGCATGAACCGATACCGGAAATGCGATTAATGGGAACTTCAATTGGAAATAATAATTTGGTACAATTAATTGCACAAAGTTCCTTCTCCCTTTTTCCTAACCCAGCTAATACACTTTTGAATTTGGTTCACGATAAAAAAAGCATGATCGTAGTTCTTGAGATTTATGATATAGTTGGAAAGTTAGTTTGGAAACAATCCTATCCCGAAACAATTATAAATATTCAATGGCTTGAAGAAGGAACCTACATTGTTCGGGTATATGATTCTTCAGAACAGCTTTACCAAAGGAAATTTGTAAAAATTAAGTAATAAATGAGAGCATACTGCCAACTTAAATTCCTAACAAAAATTGCAATACTTCTATTATGTGCCTGCTTGTGCTCAATTCAAATATCAGCACAGTTTAAAAACAACGTATGGTGTTTCGGCGATAGTGCGGGGATGAAGTTTGACCAAGGAACAATCCAGCTTTTCAATTCCTCAACATTAACTACTGGCGGAAGCTGTACTATTTCTGATTCAACAGGTAACTTACTATTTTATGCAAATACAGATTATTACCAATTGTGGATTCAAGGATATGTTGCTTTAGGTGTAGTTTGGGATCGCAATCATAATTTAATGCAAAATGGAGATACGTTAGTTGGTGGACTTACTTTTCAAGAGCAAGTTATTGTTCCATGGCCAGATTCGTCTAGTTTGTTTTATATTTTCACAGCTGGAATATTCACACCTTATGGCTTCTGGTATTCAGTTGTTGATATGAGTCAAAATGGAGGGTTGGGTGCTGTAACTCAAAAAAACATTCAACTAACCAATTACCAGGCATCCGATTGTGTAGCTGCTATCAAGCATGGAAATGGTCGGGATTGGTGGGTGTTTTTTAAAGATTATCAAACATGGAATAATAATTTTCATACATATTTAATCACGCCTAATGGTATTGGAACACCATTTGTACAAAATATTGGTTTTGCAACAAACACAAATTTTATTCATTCCACATTTTCAAAAGATGGCACTAAATATTTAAGTGTAAACTACAAAGGATTAATAGAAGTTTTTGATTTCGACAGGTGCACAGGATTATTTACGAATGTAACTCAAATTGAGCAGGAACAACTTCCTGGATCATTTCCCGCATATTTTGGATGTGAATTTTCTGCCACAGGCAGATACATTTATGTTTCAAGTAATAATGATGTTGAATCCAGTATAGTGCAGTTTGATTTATGGGCACCTAACATAAGTGCAAGCAAGGATACTATAGTTTATTTGACCATTCCACCAACGGGAGGTCTGTTAAAACGAGGACCGGATGACAAGATTTATTTCTCTTGTGTATATAATGATGGGATAAACTTATACCCATACCCTGAATCAGCTACAAGTATTTATAATTTAAATTTGAGTGTAATTAATTCTCCCGACAGCGCCGGTTCAGCATGTGGCTTTTCTCCTTTCAGCTTTAACTTGGGAGGTAATGAAACATACTGGGGCCTACCCAACAACCCCGATTACGACTTACCCGCACTGGCAGGCAGTCCGTGTGATACGTTGGTGGGAATAAATGATGCCCCACAAATACAACAAGCTGCACTAAATGTTTTCTACCACACAGCATGGGAGAAAGCATTCATTAATGCCTCCAACTTAAAAGGCAAAACCGGCAAGTTGATGGTTTATGATATGCAAGGAAAGGTAGTTCATTCGGAGCCGCTCAAGATATTGAATGGGTATTATACCAGAGATTTGTCGATGATTGGGAGGGCTGATGGGGTTTACCTAGTTGTTGTGGAGACAGAATTGGAGCGGTTGGTGAAGAAGGTGTTGATTGATTGATTTGCTAATGTGCTGGTGTGCAGATTTGCTAATTGTTGTTCCTCAGTAAAAAGATGTGACTGCACATGGTTTGGTGATTTGGAGGTTTGGTAATTTGATGATTGTTGTTCCTCAGTAAAAAGATGTGATTGCACATGGTTTGGTGATTTGGAGGTTTGGTAATTTGATGATTGTTGTTCCTTAGTAAAAAGATGTGACTGCACATGGTTTGGTGATTCTTTCTCCTGAGCGTAGTCGAATGGGCGCTGCTTTGAGTCCGCCAGCTGGCGGATCGAAGGTGGTTCCCGCAAGGCACGATGCGGGGGTGCTAATGCCTGCATTGAGTCAACCTATAGGAGGATTTACATAGGTAGAGGGCGGACCCTTCCACATCATTTATCATTAATCATCTATATTTTATCATTTGAA
>CAUJFJ010000096.1 GCA_963169675.1 Bacteroidota bacterium | reverse complement strand
TTTTTTTCTCATATACCGGTAAAACGATTCCATTAATAACTGCTTCTTACCTTTGAAAAAAGTTTCCAGTTCATTTCGCGAAGTCAGAAAATGTTCCGTGTCGATTGCTTCGTATTCCAACTCCAGTAAGGTGGCCGTTTTTTTTAGCTCTTCATCAAGTCTGTATTCATCTGGAAGTTGATATTCAAATTTTGAAACCGCATGTGATTCACATAAGAACTTTATATTTTCTAAAAACGATTGACGGTTTTCAATATCATTAATCTTAAAATATTTTACCTGATGTCCTGCCTCTCTTAATGACAGCGAGAAGTGTCTCATAGCATTAAAGAAGGCAACCGTTTTTTGAATATGATGCGCAACATATACTTGTTCCGGCATCACCTCCATCATCACATAAATAATATTCGGATTCACTTTATTGAACCAACTATGATTACTATTCAACTGGTCTCCCAGAATGAGTCTGAGGGTGACATTGGATTTTTGAAATGGCATAAATTAAAAAGATATTAAAACATTTTTGTATGGACTATACCATATTATTCCAAAAATCAGAATAACTGTTTTGTGGATCAAATTTGCGTGCCTGAATTTCAGGATTAAAAATTCTGATTTCCTTTGGGTCGTTACCAACTCCTGCAAGGTATGCCCAGTTTCCCCAATTGCTGGCAGGTGTATAGTCAACTAAATACTCTTCAAAATACCATGCTCCCCAGGTCCAGTTTACTTTCAGGTCATGAATCAAATAACTCGCTACAATTTGCCTTCCTCTGTTGCTAAGATTCCCTGTTGTTTTGAGTTCTTTCATAAAAGCATTTATCAACCTGTTAGGAGTAGATGCATTTGTCCATGATGCAAACCTCTTTTCTTCACCTGCAAAATAAATGGGTGCAGCATTTCGAATTCCGGATTGCAGGAAATAACGATTGCCATGTTTTTTAAACATAAAACGGAAAAAGTCGCGCCAAAGCAATTCAAATATCAGCCAATAAGTAGAATCATTGCTGTATTTTTCATTTTCAAATTTTTTTATCTCATGATATACTCTTCGTGGTGAGATACATCCCAAAGAAAGGTAAGGGGATAACCCAGAAGAAAAGTTAACTCCTGTGAGCGCGTTTCTGGTTTCTTTATAACTTAAAATACTTTCCGTTTCCCAAATGTAATGATTCAATCTGGAGAGGGCGGCTTTTTCACCACCTTCAAATGGAATACATGATGCCGGATTTTTGCGAATGTTCGAAATTCCTAATTCTTTCAAGTCAGGAATTTTACCTTCATCAATTACAGGAATGAAAGCAATGTTTTCTGGCATGGGGTACTCGGCACGGATAGATGATTCCTTTTCAATTTTTTTTCTGAAGATAGTAAAAGTGTCAGGAATATCTTTGATAGGAAAGGGGAGGTCTTGTTTATGATACAGAGTATGTCCGATAAAGGAAGTCAATGGAATTTTTTTCTTCCAGAGTTCCCGCTCAACCAGATCCATTTCACGATTTTCATCATAAGCTACTTCCTGATGAACAATTACTTCATCAATTGCATAAGTTTGTACAAGTTCGGGTAATATTGTTTCAGGAGTGCCATGACAAACAATCAGTGTTCCTCCCAAGTTTTTAAAGCCTTCTCTCAGGTCCTTAACACTTTCAATTATAAATTGAGCTCTGAAAGGACCGGTTCGGTTGGTTTTGATAGGTGATTTTCCATAAAAAAGCGGGTTGAAACAGTAGACAGCTAAAATTTCTTTGTTCTTTTTTGCAGCTTCATGTAAAAGCACGTGATCATGTAACCTAAGATCATTCCTGAACCATAAAAGTGCACGCCCTTTGCCCATGATGGTTTAACAAAAAAATGTCCCTTTTTGTTATTGTCGGGGATGGAATTTTATTCTTTAAAATTACGTTCATTTTAGGTGCGTAATCCGATTTTGCGATTCTCAAATTTTATATTTGAAAATCTCCTGGCTTTATGGGATCAAGAGCCCTTTTGTAGCATAATACCAAGTATAAAGCATTCTCCAATTACTTAATTGATAATCCTTATGCATCCTCAAGTGTCTGAATATTAACTTAGTAGACATAAACAAAGGCTATCAATTAATTCATAAAAATTAAATTCATGAGAGACAAAGGCTTGAAAAATGAAATGAGCCGGCCGTGGAACATAATGATATCGGGTTTAAACCCGGAATAAAGCATCAATAAAATTCATTGAAGTTGCAGGATTCAGAAACTATTCCTATTTTCAGCCAACTTTCCAACCTAAAAATATTTTATATGAAGATAATAGATATTCGGGCAATGCGTGGCCCTAATTACTGGTCGATACGACGCCACAAATTGATTATAATGAAGCTCGATCTCGAGGAGTTAGAAGAATTGCCTACCAATAAAATAGCAGGATTTGGTGAAAGACTCGAGAAAATGTTTCCAAGCATGTATGAACACCGCTGTTCGGAAGATAATCCCGGAGGATTTTTTAACAGGGTTCGGGAAGGAACATGGATGGGACATGTGATTGAGCATATTGCATTAGAAATTCAAACGCTTGCCGGGATGGATTGCGGTTTTGGCCGTACTCGTGGAACGGGAGAGCCCGGAGTATACCATGTAGTGTTTTCATATATGGAAGAAAAGGTTGGGATTTTTGCAGCCAAATCAGCGGTGAGAATTGCCGAAGCACTAGTTGCAGGTACTGATTACGATTTGTCGGACGATATTCAAAAAATGCGTGAAATCAGAGAAGATGAACGTTTAGGCCCTTCAACAGGTTCTATCGTTGAGGAAGCTCAAGGTCGCGGAATACCATGGATTCGACTGAACAGACATTCATTGGTAATGCTTGGTTATGGTGTGAACCAGAAGCGAATTCAGGCAACAGTTACCAGTCAGACCAGTAGCATTGCCGTTGAAATTGCATGCGACAAAGAAGATACCAAAAATTTGCTGGAGGCATCAAACATTCCTGTTCCAAAAGGAAGGATTATTTATGATGAAGATGATTTGAAGTATGCATTGGATTCTATTGGATATCCGGTAGTTTTAAAACCCATCAATGGAAATCACGGACGTGGTGCAACCATAAACGTTAAAACTTGGGAAGAAGCCATTGAGGCGCTTGCTGCTGCTAAGCGAATATCCCGGGCAGTAATAGTTGAGAAATATATTACCGGATTCGATCATCGCATTCTTTTAATCAATTACAAATTTGTAGCAGCAGCAAAACGAACTCCTGCGATGGTAATTGGAGATGGAAAGTCGACGATACAACAATTGATTGATAAAGTTAATAGTGATCCTCGCCG
>CAUJFJ010000095.1 GCA_963169675.1 Bacteroidota bacterium | reverse complement strand
TGATGTTTGATTACCCGGAGAACATAACCAGGATGAACCTGCAGATCCT
Source organism: Bacteroidota bacterium (assembly GCA_963169675.1). Taxonomy (GTDB): domain Bacteria; phylum Bacteroidota; class Bacteroidia; order AKYH767-A; family OLB10; genus JADKJB01. The sequence continues at coordinate 6,415 of CAUJFJ010000095.1, read as the reverse complement.
GTAAGGGTAACAGTGCCACCCTGGCAGAATGTTGTTGGGCCACCTGCTGTTAATGTTGCAGAAGGTAATGAAAGAACCGTTACTGAAACAGGTGAAGATGTTGAAGCTCCAACACCAGTTGTAGTTACCGTAACCACATAAGAACCGGAAGTGGTAACTGTTATAGTTTTAGATGTTGCACCGTTCGACCATTGATAGGTTGAGCCATTGCTGGCTGTAAGTGTTACACTGCCTCCCTGACAGAATGTTGTACTTCCTCCGGCTGTGATTGTTGCCTGAGTAGTTGTACAAGGGTTGATGGCATTTCCGTAGTAAGCTCCGGAATTGCTGGTGATTGCAATTTTGTCAATTTCAAGACTTGTATTGCTGGCAGTGATAGCAAGTTGATAATTTGTTGAAGCTGTAAGGCCAGAAAAAGTAACAGCCGCATTGTTGGTATTGAATCGGTACCAAACCCAGTTGGTATCTTTGATACAATCGAATGTGTTGGAAGATCCACCATTCAGCGTTACATTGAAGCCTGTTGATGTTCCGGTTTTACTTCTTGCACGAACCCAGAGGTACATGGTTGAAGAATTACCCATACGAGGCTGGAAATTATAAACTACCTGAGATGCTGCTGTAAATGTTACATAGCTGGTGTAGTTTGTATAATCTCCTGCTGTTGTTCCTGCAGGAACGCTGGTTTTAATTACAGCATTCGTATTGGTGTTATCGAACAGTTCACCTTCGAAGTTAAAATCTTTTAACCAGCGATATGGATGTTTAGCTTCATGCCATTCATCTAACTGATAAAATACCGGTGAGGATGCATTGGTTTTATCGTAGATATAAGTGCTACCCTGACGACGAACTTTGAATTTCAGTGTTTGACCATCGAGAGTTATCGAAGCTACACCTTCATTCTCAGCATTGCCCATCATGTTAGAGTTGGGTTGCAGTGTGCCGGTGATCGCATACTTGGAAAGTGTATTATGTTTTCTGATTACAACCAGTTTGCGCAAATCACCTGTTTTAAATGAATAGGCATTCCAGGCAGGGTTGATATAATCATTAGGAACATCACCTTCCATCAGATAGCCGTTACGAAGTAAATCTTCATAGCGACTGGTTACAGCCTGTGCATAAGCCGGCATTACAGTCTGCCAAGCCCAGTTTTTAGAATCCTGGAATGGTGCTACTGTTGAGAAGAATGAAGGGTAGAAATATTCAGCACCCGTCATAGCAAATGCTTTCAGCAATCCAAGCCATTGTGCGGGACGAACATTTTTAGTTTCATCAACATCCCAACCGGCAGCAACAGGAGGTGAATATAATTTATCTCCAAGGGCTAATTCAACTTTTCTTGATTCAACTACCCATTGCCATCCATGCCATGCACTGGTCCAATATCTCCAGTTATCAGGGTATCTCACATAAATATCTCCTGTAGGATAATATTGTCCATTAATTTGTGTGCTGGTCTGACGCATCTCAGCATAGTTAAAGCGCCAAGTTGGCTGACCGTCTACCTGATAGTAAGCAAACTTGGTATTTGAAAGCTGCGGGATATTCATGAACTGGTTTCTGTATGCCAGTACTTTTTCTTTGGCACGGCGACCTTCGTAAGTATACCAATCCAGACCTGTACTGTTTTTATCAGACAATACAGCCGGGTCCATAGATAACACAGAAGAGTTATTGTAGAAAGGAATCACTTCTCCATTTTCAAAAAGGAGGTTCATTGGACGGGTGAGTTTGTTCACCATTTGCTGCAAATAGTAGCGCTGTGTTAATCCATCATAAGCTAATGAATCGGAAGGTGCAGCAGGACTGAGGGTTTTTGCAGAGGTAACACCACCACCAGAATTCAAAAACTGTCCGGAACTATTTCGGAGGTAGTGATTGTTGCTTAGGCAATTGCAAGTAACATAAGGTTGAGATGAACTTCTGCCGATAATTTGTGGATTCACCTGTGGCCAGAAGGTAAAGGCACTGGTGTGTTTGGAAGGATTATCGTTTGCATACTTTATAAACCATCCTGCAAATTTGGTGGTATCGTTGTAGTAAGGATATTCATGCGTATTACTGGCGACCAAAATTGACTGATTAAAATTATTGATCAGATCAACCTGTTGGATTTTAGATGCATTCAGCGCCTGTGTATAAGAGGTGCCTGATTGTAATAGTCCGCCCAGGTATTCAACTCCGTAAAGTGGAATGTTTGGCAGTAATGTATGACCAGTTTTAAATCTTGGTATTGGGAAAGTTTTAACCTGATCAGAGGTACTAACAGTCACAGAAGGATGTCCGGGTGCATATTCTTCTGAATCGATTGATGAAGAAACCGGAGCCGGAGTAGGAGGAGGAGTAGATGAAAGTGTATAAGTGTAATGTTGTTTAGCAACAAAATTCTGATAGTGCTTATAAATCTGATTATTTGGTAGTGAATAATTGTACAATGCCATTTCATCATAATCACCGTGATACTTCAGGTAAGTTGACTGCGTATTCAGAATCATTTCACGGTTCACCGAAGTGTTATTAGTGAAATATCCTGTGGGTAATGTTTTAGAATAGCCATCGGGACATTCTCCATCAACCCACACTTGTTTCAATCCTGATTTAGAATTGTATCTGAAAACAATGTGATGCCAGTTGCCATCCATAAAATAACCATAAGAGCGACGGCCAATCTGATTAAGATTGATCATCATTTCATCATTGGTTGTTCCACCACCATAGTTATTGGTAACTGTAGTGAAAGAAATGTATGGATATCCCATCCGTGTTTCAATGGCGCCATCAATTCGACGGAAGAAAGTCGACATATTAAATTGATATCCCGGACGAAACAGGAATTCGAATGTGAATGCCGAGTCAATCTGCAGTTCACCCAATTTAATTAGTCCTGAACTTCCGTTTAAAGTCATGTACTTTCCAACACCAACACCGGGAGCATTATTATTGATGGCATAGGGTGAGCCATAATAATTAGGATCCATGTTGAAGTTGTTCATTGAATCTTTCATCGAGTTTGAGTTCTCGAATGTCCAGTAACGCAACGGTGCGTAGGTCTGGGCCTGCAACGATTGAAAATGAAATGCCAGAAGCATTGCCATCACAGCGACCGTCAGCTTTCCTAAACCGCTGGTCCTTCCCCGGGGGGGAGAATTGTGTGTTTTAATCATTTTTTGTTGTTTGGTTAGTTAGTTAGTTTTTGTCCTTTTTCTACAGCGCGCCCATTCCCGAAAAGCATTAAAACCCGCTGTATTACTGGGGTTGATGCCAAAAATAGAATAAAACCCTTGATTGACAAGGGTTTTGGACGGATTGTATTGTAAATAGTTGATTTACAACGTTTAAAGTTGTTAACAGGATGTTGATAACTAGGATCTACCCATCATTTTCAAAAATTCACCCATAAAAATGTGACGTTCACCAAAAAGTTGGTCGTTTGTATTAAAATGAAAACCCTTGCTGTCAAAGGGTTTCAGTTTTTCATTTGAAGTAGTAATGATCGTATGATAACGATCTGGGGACATATGAATTCTCGACTCCCGTTTTATTCTTTTTTAAAAGGTAGTTTCTGAAAAGTGTGATGATTCCGAGAGTAAGCACGAGAGGATTAAGAATTAAAGATTAAGAATTAAGGATTAAAGATTAAGGATTTTTGCTCAGAAAGGTAATTGCGTTATTATGATAGATGATAAATGATAGATGATAAATTTATTTCTTGGCAGAAGGAAAATCGATATTTTAATAAATTATTAGTGAACCCCTTCGACTCCGCTCAGGGCGGCGCTGATCACCCTTCGACTCCGCTCAGGGCGGCGCTTTTCACTAATTACAATTCACTAATTAATGATCACCGATTACCCTTCGACTCCGCTCAGGGCGGCGCTGATCACCTTTCGACTTCGCTCAGGGCGGTGCTGATCACCAATTACAATTCACTAATTAATGATCACCGATTACTGATCACCGATTACTGATTACTGATTACTGATTACTGATTACTGATAACTAATCACTGAGAACTGATCACTAGTATACTATGTTTACTGTTCCGTCTTTGGTGGTTTGCTTACCTGTGATACCTTTTGCAACAACGCGGTAGACATAAGATCCCTGAGGTACCTGGGAACCTTCGTGTGTTCCGTCCCAACGGTACTCTACATTATTCGATTCAAAAATCATCTGACCCCAGCGGTTGAATACCTGCATACGGAAGTCTTTAATAGCTTCACCATAAGCACCGAAAGTGTCGTTGAGTCCGTCGCCATTAGGAGTAAAGGAGTTCGGAATATAAATACTCATATAAGGAACTACTTCGGTAGTATTTGAAGTGGAGCTTACCGATGCATTACCATTCTTATAGGCAACAACGCGATACCTTCGTGAGTTTTGTACGTTTTGGGCCGATACCGCCATTGCTGTGCATGCTGTTATTAAGAAAACGAGGCATACTGTCTTTGTAAAATTTCCCATACTGTCAATTATTTGGTACTCTCCAAAAATACCCCCCGCAAAATGGTTGCAGTTTCAATTCACACAGGCTTTGTGTCGTTTGTAAGATTTTATCGGTTTTGGTACCGGTTTCGAATGCCGCTTTTGGCGGGAAACTCCTGTTGACGGTACTTTCAGCTATTTGACCCTGTCTCGGAAAGGTGTAGCAGCGTGAAAAGAAGGAGACCAGATTGTCTGGTTTTTAGGTAACGCAAATGATTTAAAGAGCACTTTGTTCAACTTCCCTTGCAAAAGGGTTTCGCTTTTGTTAAAAAAAATAGGACGTTTTTTTTTGCTTTTTACCTTTATATATATAATTTTAACGATCTGCTTCAAGTTGTTCTTTAAAGTCGCCGGCCATTTTTCCGGGCTGAGCTATCTCAATGGTTTGTTAATCACTTAATATAATAACACCATGGAAACAAATGATCTTATTGCAAAGATCCATGCCGAACATGCTACCTGGCAGCATCGGATAGTGGACATTAAAAACGAATTGAAATTACTGAATAGTCACCTGAGTGATTTCGTATCCCGATTTACACCCAGGCAGGTGCCTCCTCATGCTGAGCATTTCCAAAATCAGTTTATCCTGCAAAAGGAAGTACTTGATATTATGCGACACGACTTCAAGCAATACGAAAACCTGTTGGAAGCAACAATGGAAGGGAAGAGTAAAACAGAAATAGGTGATATCCTTCAAATGCACCAAACGCACATCACCAGATTGAATGATTTTGAAAAGTTATATCAGGATTTAAAAACCGAATTTCACCGGTTCGTTGAACAACCCGTGCAAGCCTGATTTACCAGTTATTTAATACTAGTACTAAAAGTAGTCCAACTATCAGCAGTTCTTCAAGTACTGCAGGGAAAAGGGCTAATGGCTCCTTAGTGGCCGGAATTCGGAAATAACTCATCTTCCAGCCCTGAACTTCCTCTGTATGGTCGTATATGAGGCCTTTATCGACACAATTATAAAATGTAGACTCAACAGAGTTTTCTGTGATCCCGCTTTGATTGTCTGCAATTGAAGTAGAATTTGTAGCCATGTAATGTCGGTTATACATAGCATACGATAAAATTGCAGCCCGGGTTTCAGCAGGGTATTCTTTCCGGAAATGAATGGAGGCGGATTTACTTAAAATCCTGGATGTGGAGTTCCCGATTGCAAAAAAATGCTTCATCCTTAACCATATTGGATCCAACAAAAACAATGGTTTCGGCCGGAATGGTTTCGATAAGTTTGCGGTACCAGTCGTAACCTTGCTTATCGAGATTGGAAAGTGGTTCGTCCAAAAACAATACATCTGTTTGAGCCAAAATAGCCATGCCCAGTTTCATGCGTTGCTTCATTCCGGATGAAAAATATTTCACAGGCTTGGAACTTGCAGCACTGAGTTCTATTTTCTCAATAAATTGCGATGTATTTAATTGCTCTCTGAATTTTTTATGCTGCAGAAAGAAATTGATATTTTCTTCAAGGGTAAATTCTTCAATCAGTTCCAGGTAAGGTGCTGCCATGGTAAGATGTCGGAATAGTTGGTCGGAAGCAATAGCAGATGATTCGCTTTTCCATTGCATTGTTCCCTCACTTGGTGTGATGTATCCTGCAATGAGTTGTAATAAAGTCGATTTTCCGGAGCCATTTGGTCCCGATACAGCGATGCGGTCACCTTTAGAAAAAACGGTATTTATGTTTTTGAAAATCCACTGACTTCTGAATTTTTTTCCAATTCCGTTCAGTGAAATTTCTGAAAATGATTGTGTCTTACTAATCGTGATCGCCACCTGAATAACCTCTCATGATTCCTCTTTCGGAGGATTTGATGAAATCAATAATCTGATCTTTATGCGGACTTTCGGGGATTTCTTTTTCTATAATATCCAAAGCATTTCTGGTGCTGTATCCTTTGGTATAAAGAAT
>CAUJFJ010000094.1 GCA_963169675.1 Bacteroidota bacterium | reverse complement strand
CCCCCAACCCAGTTACCCGAATTGTTCCAATCGCTGTTTGAATTTCCAGACCAAGTTTTTGTAGCCGACACTGCGTAATCTACTGAATTCAGGCTTATTGTTAAGACAATAAGTAAAACTTTTATTAGTGCTTTCATGTGTAAAATGTGTTTGTAGGTTAAAAATCATATATGTTTGTTGATTTTATAAAATGCAGTAGTGTCAATTCCCGACAAATTCATACCAATCACCCCAACTGCCACTGCTGTTTTTAAGGCGGGTTTTGGCATGGTAAATATTTAGTGGTACCAGTGTACCAAGTCCCAGGTTTATGTTTATGCCATCTCTGGAATAGGAAAGCCCCGTTGGCAAACCTGATGTTTGGTCATAAACAAATGTGTGCTCAAAAACTTCTGAAGGGTTTTCATTTGAACCAATTTGCAATTCGATTTCTGAAATATTGGTAGAGTCAGGAATAACAATACTAAAAATTCCTGTGTTATTACTTATGGATAAATTTGCATCCAAAGGCGTTTGTGCTTTCCCTTCCAAGTAAAGAAAGGTTAAAAATACTATCAATACCAGATTGAAAATTGTTTTAGCAAAGTTACGTTTACGCGTAGCACAAGCCATGTCCATACCGGACGGAATGCATAATTTTTCCATGATGAGAAAATTTAAGAGTGATATTTAATTTTTAAGAGTCAATATAAATCGTTTAAATAAGATACACTTATTAGATGCGTGTTTTAATAAATGAATCCTAAACGATACTCTTCAAGGATTCTGGGCAGATTCCTTATCGCAATCATTCATTAGTTTTAACCTGTTACCAGATTAATTCTATTTATTCGATTGTAATAATATACAAGTTTGATTCAAAAGTCAAGTAATTGCATGAAAAAAGTTATTAACATTCCTCGATAAGGGTACTTGACATTTATTGGTTCAGATTTGTGAAGAGCCCGTTAAGCAAAAAAGGAATAAAAAACTTTTTCGTCACTATTATATAAAAATGAGTAGCGATGAAATCTCAAAATCACATTTGATTTGCTACAGGATGTAAAACTTCAATTTTCAATTCTTGTTACTTTCTCTTTAATAAAAGTACTAAATACATTTCTGCTGAAAAATCCTAATGACAAATGGAATTATAAATGATAGATGCTAAATGGGGTTTCAGGTCAGTAAAATGCAGGTATAAAATTCCAAATGACCACTAATGACTTAATGACAGCAGCTTTGCTGCTAATGACGCGGCTCCGCCGCCAATGACCTAATGACAGCAGCTTTGCTGCAAATGACATTTTTTTATTTTGAATAAATACGAATCAAATTCTCATCTTTTTCCTGCGCTTTTATCGCATCGACTATTTCTGCAGCTTTTTTTCGGAGATTTTCATTGAGTAAATCGGTTCGTTGTTTTAGTACATCGTCGCCGGGTTGTGGTGAGTTTGTGTTATTGGCAGATTGATTCTTGCCGTATGATTTTCCTATTTCGGCCAGTGCCTGCACTGCAGAGAGACGAACGAACCATTGTTCGTGATGTGTTCCCGTTTGTTGCAGTTCAGCCAGTCCTTTTTCAGCCACCGGAGGTGAGCATCGCAACAGGAATTTTCCAAAGCTCTGCATGGCTCCATATTTGTCGAAGCCCTGCGCTTTTTGCGTAGTGGCCATCATGAAATCAAATTGTTCATCACTTCCATACAATGCATAAAAATCGCTTACCATAGCGGCAATATTTTTATTCGGATCATTTTCGAGTGCGCGAACAATAGAGAGTCCTTCCATACGGTTGTTTTCGATGATCAGCCCCAATGCGGTTTCCATTACATTGTAGGAGCTGTCGTTGAGTGCTGCCCTCACCTGATTTCCTGCTTCTTCATCATTGGGCCAGAACTCCATGAGTCTGTCAATGGCCAGTTCGCGTACATCCGATTTCTCATCGCCTGCAGCCATTTTCAGCAACACCTTTTTCATGCCATCCATATCATCCTTCACCAGATTTTTAACATTCTTCAATGCCAGCAATCTGATATTCCAATGCGGATCGCTCAATGCTTTTTTTACTACGTCCGCTTCAGGCGTTCCTGCTACATAGTTAGTTGCCAGTTTATTCAGTGATTCATAACGATCGAGATACTTTGGTGCTTTAAGAAACATGGTAATCCATTCCGGATTGGAGTGCAGATCATTTTTGGTAGCAACAAGCATTTTTTCGGCATCAAAATTTACGAGATCCGGCTTTGAAGTTACATTAAAAGAAAATTCCTGTTCCAATTCTGTGATAATAATTTCTTTCCGGAATTTATCTGTGCCACTGTAAATGTCAATTGCTACCGGTAACCGGTAAATGGGTGCAATATCGGTGTCTTGTTGTTGTTTTACTTTAATAAATACTTTCAGTAATACTTCATCAAAGCGATATTCAATTCTTAAATCGGGATGTCCCGCACTGTAAAACCATTGATTGAAGAACCAGTTTAAATCGGTACCTGTTACTTCTTCCATAATTAAACGCAACTGATGCACTTCAGCAGTTCCGAACTTATAACGTTCCAGGTATATACGTAGTGATTCGAAAAATGCATCATCCCCGATAAGGGAACGCAGCATGTGCAGCACCCTGCCACCTTTAGCATAAGAGTGACTATCGAACATATCTTCCTGCTTCTTATAATTAAACCTTACCAGGTCAACCTGTTTACCTCTGGCTTCACGCAGGTACGACATTAAATCGCGTTGCCCGGAATAGTCGGCTTCATCGGCTCCGTACTTATATTCATTCCATAAGTATTCCCCATAGGTGGCAAACGATTCGTTGAGCACCAGATTCGACCACGATTCACAGGTTACCAGATCACCAAACCATTGATGAATCAATTCGTGTGAGATTACATCTTCATTATTACCATCCAGCAAACCGCGTGCATCTTTTTGCATGAACTCACCATAGAGTGATGCAGATGTATTTTCCATGGCACCGGAAACATAATCGCGTACAACAACCTGACTGTATTTATCCCATACATAATCAACACCCAGCAGCTTCGAAAAGAAGTCCATCATTTCAGGAGTATTACCAAATATTGCCCTGGCATAAGGTCCGAATTCCGGCTCTACATAATAGCTAACTTCCTTACCACGCCACGAATCTTTCACCACCGCAAATTTTCCTATTGCCATCATAAAAAGGTAAGGAGCATGTGGAAGATCCTGCCGCCAGTAATCGGTTCGTGTACCATTGTAAGAATTGACAACAGAGCTTAACATTCTGCCATTGCTCAGCGTCACGAAAGCGGTATCTACTGTTATGTAAATTTCCTGCGTCGATTTTTGATTGGGCCAATCGATAGTAGGGAACCAAACCGAAGCGGCTTGTGTTTCACCTTGTGTCCATATTTGCTGAGGCTTCAACGGATCGCTGTTGTCGGCATTAATAAAATATAATCCTTTATCACTTGTAATTGCTGAACTTCCACCTGTAGGCAAATCTTCGGGTCGCGAAACATAATCGACATAAACAGTAATGGTATCGTTGCGGCTGTACATTTTATCGAGTGAAATACAAATGCTGTCGTTGCGGTATTCGTAAGCCACTTCTTCACGCACACCAGACTTCACCAGTTTTACTTCTTTAATGGCCATGCCACGTGCATTCAAAAATAATTTATTGGATTCATAAAAATGTGGCTTCAGGGTAATCTCTGCAGTTGCCGGCATTTGTTGCAGGGCCCAGTCGAATGAAACTTCTAATTTTGTGTGTATTAAATCGAATGCCCGCGTAGCTGTTGCCCTGTAAGGATATTGTGGTGTGGTTACCTTTTTTTCCGGAGTTGCGGGTTTAGTTTCGACAACTTTTTTTGGCGAAGCACATGAAAAAAGAAATGTTAAGGCTGCCAGATAAATTAATGGAAATGGGGAAGCTAATTTTATCATTGGGTAAACTTTTTCAGGAGGTTACTATTGGTGGTTAATTTACAAAGATGCGAACAATTTCTCAGACTGTTTACTTCATCAATGCGTACTTTCAGGTGATTTATATCAGGTTAATAATTGTCCCAGACGGAATAAATAATTTCCTTTAATCAAAGGTATGCCATGACTTTCTCCCATTCTGTAGCCATTCTCAAGGTAGCGGTTCACGAGTGGGAATTTAAGGGATTTCGGATAAGAAGGTGCAACCCCGGCGAGCAGGTACATGATATGCACATTCATTCCGCCAATTATATTTCCTGCCAGTCCTCCGGCGATTAAATTCCAGCCCAGGTATTTATTAAACAAAATCATTCCCGACAAGGTAAACACCCACTTCATTATGGCTCCGATTTTATGAAAGAGTGCGGCTGCTTTAGAGCGGGGAATAAGAATGACATGATTTTTTTTCAGCTCACTGATGCGCAAAGGCTCTTCGCCATCCGGAAATTCATAGTGCAATGTAAATCGCATGGGCTTACCGTTGGCAATGGTATCTTTGATAAAGAAGCAGGGAACCGCAGCAGCATCAATGACAATTGGTTCAGTATATAAAATTTTATCGTCCACCATAATAGATGCGGCCCCAATGGTTAATCTGCCGGGAACAATTGGTGTAATTATATAGGTGAGCCGCGTTTCTTTCACCTGCACACCCTCATGAATCACATACGAAACGGCCACAAACGGACTTCCGGTAATGTGAAAACCTGAAAATGGGGGCTTCCGAAACACGCGACCATTTCCGGAAAAGGTAAAAGTCACTTCCATCTCTTCAAAACATCTGATTGCGGAAGTGCGGCAGGTACAATAAAAATAGTGCTTTACAGGATGCGCTGCCGGTGGTGGCGCACTAAATGCGGGTTGAAAATCGTACCGTGCTTTGCTTTGAGGGTCGCGCAAAACGGACCAGGCTTCCTGCACTTCCTTAAACTGCTCTTCTGCCAGCGGGTCATCGGGGTGATGGTCGGGGTGACACTCACGGGCACGCTTGAGCCACGCTTTGCGGATAGCAGCAGCATCGGCAGTACGCGAAACCTGTAGTATGTGGTAGTAATCTTTCAGAAATGCAAATTTATACATTACCTGTTGGAACAACTAACGAAAACAGCCCCTGAAAATTGGATAATTGAAAGGAATTCTGAAACAAAAACGGACAAATAATTGTTCCTGCACGACGGCATCCGGGGGTGTCAAAATCGATAAATCTGGTTACCTTTGAGCCCGTTAAACAACCGAAAACACCCGAAATCACGCTATAGAACGGCAACTTTATGAAGTACACTAATTTTTTGAATGAACTAAAATCGACTGAGCAACTGGTAACTGCTTTTTTTCATGATCAGCTGGCAGCAACCCGCAAAATACAGCCATCCATACTGGAGACCTGCACCATGAGCTATATTCGTGGAGGCGGAAAAAAATTACGTCCCGGTGTTTTGATGCTGGCCTGTAAAGCTGTTGGTGGAAATCCGGAGCAGGCACTTCCCGCCGCAGCGGCAGTTGAATTATTTCACACATGGACGCTGGTGCACGATGATATAATCGACAACGACCATGTGCGACGTGGTGTCCCCACCGTTCATAAAACAGCTGAACACTATGCCCTGGAAACACTGGGATTAAAAGGTGCTGTAGCAGCTAAATACGGAACCGATACGGCAATTCTGACCGGCGATATTCAGCATGGATGGTCTATTTCGATGCTCTCGGATAATCTGGTGCGCGGAGGCATAAAACCGGAAGTGGCACTACGCCTGATAACAATTTTGCAGATTGATGTTTTACGCACTTTGGTGGAAGGTGAAGTCCTGGATGTGGATTTCGGTTTGTTCCACAGCATATATGATTTAAGTGAAGAGCAGATTCTGGATATGCTATGGCGAAAAACGGGAATCCTGTATGAATTTTGTGCGGTAGCAGGTGCTATGATAGGAAAAAATAGTGCTGACTATGATGAGGAAGTAAATGCACTCAAACAATTTTGTTCGCTGTGCGGAACTGCTTTTCAGGTGAAGGATGATATTCTGGGATTGGTAGGGAAATCTGCTGAACTGGGCAAACCCGTTGGTTCCGATATTCGGGAAGGGAAAAAAACACTTTTAGTGTTGGAAGCATTGCGCAATGCCGATGATAAACAGAAAGCAATAATTTTTGAAGCCTTAGGAAATAGTCAGGCCACAGAAGAACAAATTTCAAGATGCACCAAAACCATAATTGATCTGGGAGGTGTTGAAAAAGCCCACAAAACAGCACTCCATTTTGTAGAAAAAGCATTGCCGAATCTGGCTAAAATCACTCCCTCACCAAGCCGTGACCTGCTGAACGATTGGGCGGGGTATATGATTGATAGGAACGTGTAGTACGCAATTTAATTAGAGCGCAAATTTTATTTCAACAACGCACTGTGTAATGTGCTGATTTTTTAATATGCTGGTGTGCTGATTTTTTAATGTGCAGGGGCGCCGCCCTGAGCGGAGTCGAATGGGCGCCGCCCTGAGCGGAGTCGAAGGGTGGTGGCTTGGTGATGGGGTGCTTCAGTAATAAAAAAATGAATCTGCACTTTATTAGAAGTGGAAAATTGCAAGCGTTGCCCTGAGCGTAGCCGAAGGGTTAAAAGAGCGCCCTGAGCGGAGTCGAAGGGTTGAAAGTGCAGCCCTGAATTGAGCATTTGATCGGTCGAAGGGTTTAAAGTTCGGACTTTTGGCTGCTAACAAAAATATCTTAATCCTTAATTCTTAATTCTTAATCCTGCCGTCTTCCCCTTTGCATGCGCCTCGCCACAGTCCGATAGCTATCACACGAGGGACGAGGGCAAAAAAGAAATGCTGATCCCAGTCAAAAATCAAACAATCACATCAATCATAGTAATCACAGTTCAGACAGTGGCGCGTTGCTGACTGGTTCACTTCTTTCAAACCGTATTTCCCCTTTGCCATACATACCAGTTTCTTGCCAGCCCGATTTTCTGTAAAATTTTTCAGCGCGGGTTCCGGGAGAAGTGGAGAGCCAAACCGGATGGGAAGTCTGCATAAAATACCAGGAGAGCATGATTTGCTGAAGCTTGGTGCCAATTCCTTTTCCCTCATAACCGGGCCTGACAAACAAGGCCCAAATATTATGTTCCACCAAATCGACAACAGCAAATCCCGTTATCAACTCCCCTTCCAAACTTATCCATCCTTTTCCCCTGTTGGAGATAAATGTTTTGTAGTCATCAAAGGATATTAACGACGGATCAGAAAGTTGGTTTTCATTGACAGAATTTCTTATTTCCATCAGTTGTGGAATATCTGTCACTTGTGCTTCCCGAAATTGCATTGTATTGAGCGCAGAATTTCTTAATTGAAAACTATCTTTTGTCTGATAATTTCGTTGTGCTTATTGTTTTGCACTTCCAGCAAATAAACACCTGAAGGTAAATTTCCTTTTTGAATCTCAAAGTTCGGTGTGTTAACCCAACCCTTTTGAATCACTACTCTACCGGTCATGTCGAACAGTGAATATGCAGTTGTTGTTCCTGATTCAAAGCCGGTTGAGATGGTGGCAGTGCCACTAACGGGGTGCGGATATATGCTAAATGATTCCGTTCCGTTTTCAGCAATCCCTGTTGTACCCGTACAAATTTCATTCGATGAAGCTTCACAGGTACCATTATAAATTACCAGCGTATAGCAACCCGGGGAAGTTGGTGTATAAGAACTTGAAGTAGCTCCTGCAATCAGTGTGCATTCCCGGAACCACTGGTAAGTAGTACCACCGGGAGCAGTACCTGTCATAGCTAAAGTGGTGCCATTCTGCACAATTACCGGAGCAGTAATACTTCCGGAACTTACTACCTGAAGCTGGCCTGAAAAAGCAAAACAAAATCCATTCGTGACATACATACCATAGGTTCCGGGTGCTGTAACCGTAATACATTGTGTTGTGTCTCCGGTTGTCCACCCATAGTTTAAAGCGGTTGGTGCACTTAATAGAAGGCTTCCACCGGCACATAAATTCATAGGAGAACTCACCGGTAAACCATTATGTGTTAAATTAATTTGGCCTAGAGCACTAAAACTCTGAAAGCGAATAGCCACCTGCGAATCAAATATATTATCACCGACATCGGCAATTGCCATTTTTATATGATAAGTAACACAAGGCTGAACTGCAAATTTTACTTTAATAGGGACAGTAAAACCATCCATACTGAGTGCAACAGCGCCGGTACCAACATTATCAATATAATAATTACAATTTGTACATGGGCCTGAAGATGAAACCAAAGAGTTGCCATTATTTACTGTATTAACATTTATTGGGGTACTCGTTCCGGGTAGTACAGCCAGATTTGTGTTTGGAGTGTAACCGGGACCAGTGATAAAAAACCCGAACACATCCCTGAATCCGCTTAATACCCAATCATTATATTCTTCAGAGCTGAAAACAAATTCAAATTCCGCAGAATCACTGGCCACTGTAAAATCGAATTCCAAAAAGCTAGCATCATCTGTTACAGATCCCATCACCACAGCATTTAATTGCGGATCGCCCGGTAATCCCAGATTAGTGGAATTAAAAACCGTTGAAGGTCCATTGACATAATTAAGTTCCCCCGTCGATAAAATTATTCCTGAAGGCATACTAAAACCTGTCACACCCGAATTGGTAAAAGTCGCCTTCGACGCTTGAGCAAACTGACCGTTAGCATTTGAAATATTTACGCCGCTGCCAGCTAAATAATTTGCCAGGCCGATTGCGGTAACATTTGTATTTAATACAAGCTGACCCAAACAAATTTGTAATTGAATCAGAAAAAGAAACGAAAGTAGAGATTTTTTCATGTGCCTAATGTGTTAATGTGCTGATGTGCTGATTATTGTTTCTAGGTAAAATAGATGTGACTGCTTGATAGTGTGCTAATTTTCTGATGTGCTGGTGTGCTGATTTTTAGTTTCGAGTTAAAAAAATGTGACTGCACTTGATTTGATGATTTGATGATTCGGCTATTTGGTGATTGGTATTCCGTATTAAAATATATTACTGCTTCATAGTGACAAGCGATGCCCTGAGCGCAGTCGAAGGACGCTGTCCTGAGCGCAGTCGAAGGATTGATGTTTAGATTTCAATTTTTGTAAAATTTAGAACTTCCAATACTATGGTTTTCAAATTCTACTTTTACTAAGTATATACCGGAAGGCAACATAGACAAGTCAAGGTTCAATGCATCAGAAGTTTGATGAACACGTCTTTTTAAAACCACCTGAGCATACATATTATAGATTATCAATTCGGAACCTGAGTTAAAATAACAATTTTCTTCAAGCTTGAAATTGTATAATCCATTTACAGCATAGGTGCTAATGGTCTGACAATTTTCATCAGACTGAATTCCTTGAGTACCACTTAAAATTCCACACTTAGGAACTGCTGTTTTGTTTAGATTTACAGGAGTTATGGCTCCAACAGTATTCAAAACCGGCAACAAATTTATTGTCGTTGTAACGCTAGAAACAAATAGTAAATCCGTAATGGTAATAGACGTAGGAGCCATCGGAAAAGGTACAAAATTGCAAGCGGGTGAAGAAGGGAATTGCCTTTCCAATTGCAATTTGGGGACTGATGACGAGAAATCTGTTCTGACAAACAACGCAGTTCCGGAAAGAGTATCAATATCTATTGCACAAATGTAAGTAGTATCTTCAATACTTCGATACGAATGCAAAACATTTCCAGCACCATCCAGTTCACTTAAGAAGTAAGAAAGACCTGTTATCCCTAAATGCCTGTAAAATCCCGCAATAATCAAGTTTCCATTATTTGAGACACCAATTTTAGCATTCCAGTATGGAAAAGGATTTATGGAATCGGGTGGCACAGGGGTTAAGATTTTGGTATAAATTGTATTCCAGGAACTATCTAATTTTTGAATACCCAAATACGATTTTGCGTTTAGCCGAGCAGTAAGCAACAAATATTTACTATTGTCCTTCTGTGTATACCCTATAATATTCATTCCTCCAACTACAGAAGTATCATAATAGAACCTCCTGTACATTTCCAAATTCAACAAACTATCATAAAAATCAATTTGAGTGAACCCTTTAGGAACGTCTGGGACTACACCAAGAGATGCTATATTAAGGGAAGCATCATATACCATAAATTTAGTGAAATGTCCTGTATTTACCGAATTTTTTTTTGAACTAATTGTAAGCGATTCGTTTACTGTAATTAATGCATCACTATAACAGCAGGTACTTCCTGATCCCGCATACTCATCATGACCAAAACTGTAATACATTTTATTGTTCAATTTATTTAAAACCCCAAATGATACCCTTTCACCAATAGTACCAGGACCGGTGGTTGTCTTCTTCAAACTTTGAACATTACCATTCTTATCAATTTTACGAACTTTAGATAAATTAAACCAACCGTAAAGATCATGGTATGAATTTGCAACCAGATAAAATCCACTATCCATAGCGGCCGTCAATTCAGAACTATCGTAACCATAACCGTTAAATCCGTCCACGCCAAAGTTTTTGGTCCAAAAAACACTTCCTAAAGTATCAAGTTTCATCAAAATAAGATCTTCATCCTGATTCGCATATGAAACTGCAATATGACCATCCAATGTAGAAGCAACTTCAGGTCCTGTGGCCCCGCTAGATGTATCTAATTCTATTATGAAACTAGTCTGGGAAAAGCCATTCGCTGTTATCGTTAAAAGGATTACAAAAAATAATAGAGATTTTTTCATATGTTTAATGTGCTAATGTGTTGATGTGCTGATGTGCTAATGTGCTGATTATTGTTTCTAGGTAAAATAGATGTGACTGCACTTTAGTGGCCAGTGACAAGTGGCAAGTGACAAGTGACGAGTGGGATGTGTGGGCAAAAAGATGCAACTGCTTTTCAATGTGCTAATTTGTTGATGTTTTCTCTTGAGCGTAGCCGAATGGGCGCCGCCCTGAGCGTAGCCGAATGGTGCCCTGGGTTTAGTGATCAATTGTCAATTTTCAGTGAGTAGTGTTCAGTAATCAGTATTTTTTCAGATAAATTTTGAGATTTTCATAGTTCATTCACATTTTATTTTGCTGTTGCCAGCCGTTAATATTTCCAGTTCTCAAAATGTTCTATTGACTATTAATTAAGAAGAATTGAGAATTGAATAATTACATTTTGCATTTATCATTTATCATCCATCACTCCCGCTGCAGCTACGACATTGGTCATTTGGCGGCGGAGCCGCTGTGATTAGATGCTAATTTATCATCTATCATTTATAATCTATCATTTCCAAGCTGCTTGCAGCTTGGACTAAAGACCTTTATTTGTCTCTTCAATAATATAATCCACTACCGCATTCAAATTCCCTTTTTCTTTAAACACTGCCAGTTGGCGGTCGGCGCCGGTACCATGTTCCAGCATTTTGTGGATGTAGGCAATCTCATCGCGGCTACCCAATTCATCGAGTACATCATCGACAAATGCTAATAATTCGTTCGTGAGTTCTTTAACCGGCACTTCCTGTTCTTTACCGAAATCAATTAATTTACCTTCGATACCATAGCGTGCGGCACGCCATTTATTTTCGTTGATCAGTGCGCGACCATACTGGCGGAAATCGAGATTTTGTTCCATCAATTTCACCAACTTAGCAACAATTGCCTGCATTAAGGCTGCCAATGCAATAGTTTCTTCCACACGCATTGGAATATCACAAATACGGAATTCAATAGTATTGAAAAACGGATGTAGTCGAAGGTCGAACCATATTTTTTTGCCGTTATCGATACATTTCGTTTTTATCAGGAGATTTATATATCGATCATACTCTTCCGCACTCGAGAAAAAATCGGGAATTCCTGTTCTCGGGAATTTATCGAATACTTTTACACGATACGATTTGAAACCGGTATTTCTTCCCTGCCAGAAAGGGGAGTTGGTAGAGAGTGCAAAAATATGCGGAAGGAAATAACGTGCTGAATTCAGCAATTTAATTCCCTGCTCCCTGTTCTCGATACCAACATGCACATGCAATCCGAAAATTAAGTTCGAACGTGCAGCATCCTGCATTTCATTCACAATTTCGTGATAACGGGGATTATCGGTAATCAGCTGATCCTGCCACATCGAAAACGGATGTGTTCCTGCAGCAGCAATGCACAATCCTTGTTGTTTCGCCAGTTCAGCAACCATCTTACGCAAGTAAATTACCTCTTCTTTGGCTTCCTTGACATTGCGGCAAATATTCGTTCCAACCTCTACTACCGATTGGTGCATCTCCGATTTCACCTGCTCTTTCAGAACCACCTTGCCACCTTCCACAATCTGGTGCATGTGTGAACGCAATTGCCGCGTTTCAGGATCTATAACCTGAAATTCTTCCTCTATACCAATCGTAAATGGTGGTAATTTTTCATTCGATGCTTCAGTAATTTCTGCAACCAACTTATCGGTTACCAATGGTGTTAAAATAGGAGTCGACATAAAACGAATATTTTTTTGTTAATTTTTTGTTTTTCTTTTGATAATAATTCCTGAAGCAGATAGACGCATAGCAATGCGTCTCTACAATTATTGTCGTGGTATAATTGCCACCCTTCAGCGTTTCTCAGGGCGCCGAGACGCATGGCAATGCGTCTCTACAAACTCTTCACTGATAACTGGTCACTGCTCACTGGTCACTGGTCACTGCTCACCCTTCGACGGTACTCAGGGCAAATAGACGCATATCAATGCGTCTCTACAAACTCTTCACTGATAACTGGTCACTGATCACCCTTCGACGGCACTCAGGGCAAATAGACGCATATCAATGCGTCTCTACAAACTCTTCACTGATGACTGGTCACTGATCACTTTTCACTGGTCACTGCTCACCCTTCGACGGCACTCAGGGCAAATAGACGCATATCAATGCGTCTCTAC